>CAZOZE010000199.1:0-10425 GCA_964584215.1 uncultured Rhodobacterales bacterium | reverse complement strand
ACGCAGGAGATCGCGACCGACGGCGTGTTCATCGCCATCGGCCACGCGCCCGCCTCGGAACTGGTGCGCGACCAGATCGAGACGCATCACGGCGGCTATGTGGTCACGCACGGCTTCTCGACCGCAACTTCCGTGCCCGGCCTGTTCGCCGCCGGCGACGTGACCGACCATGTCTATCGTCAGGCGGTGACTTCGGCGGGCATGGGCTGCATGGCGGCGCTGGAGGCGGAGCGGTTCCTGTCGGCCGAGGCGGATCAGGGCGCGGCGCAGGCGGCGGAGTAGATGCGGCTCGACCAGCGTCTCGTGGCGCTGGGGCTGGCGCCGTCGCGGGCGCGGGCGCAGGCGCTGGTGGCCGCAGGCGCGGTGACGGTGGACGGCGCGGTGGCGCTCAAGCCCGCGCAGGCGGCGCCCGACAGTGCGGCGGTGGCGGTGGTCGCCGACCCCTGCCCCTGGGTCAGCCGCGCGGCGCTGAAGCTGGTCCACGCGCTCGACGCCTTCGCGCTCGACCCCGGCGGCGCGCTGGCGCTGGATGTCGGGGCCTCGACCGGCGGCTTTACCCAGGTGCTGCTGGCGCGCGGCGCCGCGCGGGTGATCGCGCTCGACGTGGGCCACGGCCAGCTTGCGCCGTCGCTGGCCGCCGACCCGCGCGTGACCGTGCTGGAGGGCGTCAACGCGCGCGACCTCGACGCCGGGCTGATCCCGCCGCCCAACTGGATCGTGGCGGATGTGTCGTTCATTTCGCTGACGCTGGCGCTGCCCCCGGCGCTGTCGCGCGCGACGCCCGGCGCCCGGCTTGTCGCGCTGATCAAGCCGCAGTTCGAGGCGGGGCGCGCGGCGGTGGGCCGGGGCGGGATGGTGCGCGATCCGGCGGCGCTGACGGCGGCGCGGGCGCGGGTGCGCGATTTCCTTGTCGGCGCGGGCTGGACCGTGACGCATGAAGGCGACAGCCCGATCCTGGGCGGCGACGGCGCGCGCGAATACCTGATCGCGGCGCTGAAGGGCTGAAGCCCCTCGACCGCGACGCCGGGCGTCGCTATCGCTGCCGCGCATGGAACCCCTCATCATCTCCCGCCTCGCGCATCTGGGCGACGGCGTCGCCGACACGCCGCAAGGCCCGGTGTTCGCCCCCTTCACCCTGCCCGGCGAGGCGGTGACGGGACGTATCGACGACGGGCGGCTGCCGGAGCCGCAGGTACTGACGCCCTCCCCCGACCGCGTGGCGCCGGTCTGCCCGCATTTCGGGGTCTGCGGCGGCTGCGCGCTGCAACACGCCTCCGACGGCTTTCTCGCCGACTGGAAGACGCAAATGGTGGCGGCGGCGCTGGCGGCGCGGGGGGTGCGCGCGCCGCTGCGGCCCATCGCCGTCTCGCCGCCGGGGTCGCGCAGGCGGGTGACCTTCGCCGGGCGGCGGACGCGCAAGACGGTGGTCGTGGGCTTTCACGGGCGCAGCGACGCGACGCTGATCCCGGTCACGGCCTGCGCCGTGGCGCATCCCGCCATCGTCGCCGCCTTGCCGGTCTGCGCCGCGCTCGTCGGGCTGACCGCCTCGCGCGGCGGCGAGGTCCGGCTGTCGGTGACGGTGACCGAGGGCGGGCTGGACATCGACCTTGCAGGCCAGAAGCCGCCCGACGGCCCGTTGCGCGCGCTGCTGGCGCAGGCGGCGGCGGCGGCGGATTTGGCGCGGCTGAGCTACAACGGCGAGACCATCGCCCAGCGCCGCCCGCCGCATCAGCGCTTTGGCCGCGCGCTGGCGGCGCCGCCGCCGGGCGGTTTCCTGCAGGCGACGCGCGAGGGCGAGGCGGCGCTGCTGGCGGCGGTCGCGGAAATCGTCGGCGACGCCGCGACCGTCGCCGATCTGTTCGCAGGCTCGGGAACCTTCGCGCTGCCGCTGGCCGGGCGCGCGGCGGTGCGCGCGGTGGAGGCGGACGCGGCGGCGCTGGCGGCGCTCGACGCCGCGTGGCGCGCAACGCCGGGCCTGCGTGCGATCAGCGTCGAGACCCGCGATCTCAAGGCCCGCCCGCTGATGGCGGCCGAGTTGAACCGCTTCGCGGCGGTGGTGTTCGATCCCCCGCGCGCGGGCGCGGCGGCGCAGGCGGCCGAGATCGCGCACAGCCAGGTTCCCCGCGTCGCGGCGGTCAGCTGCAACCCGGCCACCTTCGCCCGCGACGCGCGCACGCTGATCGACGGCGGCTATCGGCTGGACTGGGCGCAGCCGGTGGACCAGTTCCGCTGGTCGCCGCATGTGGAGGTGGTCGGCGCGTTCAGCCGCGCATGACGCGCCTCAGCGGCGCCTGAGCCGGATCACCACATCCACCCGCGCGATCTCGGCGCCCTCGGGCGGCGTGGGCAGGCGGGCGAAGGCGACGCCCTCGCGCGGCGCATCGACCAGCGCGCCGTCGTCCTCCCAGTAGAAATGCGGATGATCCTCGGTGCGCGTGTCGAAATAACTGCGCGCGCCGTCCACCGCGATCTCGGTCAGCAGCCCGGCTTCGGTGAAGCATTTCAGCGTGTTATAGACTGTGGCCAGCGCCACGCCCTCACCCGCGTCGCGCGCGGCGGCGAACAGGCTTTCGGCGGTGACGTGGCGGTGGCGGCCGTCGCCGATCAGCAGCTCCGCCAGCGCGCGACGCTGCCGCGTCGGGCGCAGCCCGGCGCGCGCGAGCCACGACTCGGCGCGGGTCCGGGCGTCGGCGCGCGGCGCGGCGTATCGGCGATCCCCATCCATCGAGATGGAAGATAACCACAGATCGCCCGCCG
This sequence comes from uncultured Rhodobacterales bacterium, assembly GCA_964584215.1. Taxonomy (GTDB): domain Bacteria; phylum Pseudomonadota; class Alphaproteobacteria; order Rhodobacterales; family Rhodobacteraceae; genus Rubrimonas. The sequence goes on along the minus strand of CAZOZE010000199.1, from coordinate 7,668 downwards.
CGCCAGCCCGGACCGCTTCAGCGCATTTCCGGCGCGTCGTCGTCATAGACCGCCTCGCCGCCGCCCTCGAACAGCCGCCGCAGCACCCCCGGCGTCAGCACCGACAGCGGGTTCACCGTCACAACCGGGTCGCGCGACGGGCCGCTGACGCCGAAGTTGAACGCGATCACCCCGCGCCCCTCGCCGCCGGTCAGCAGCCCGCCGATGATCGGCACCGCGCCGATGACGCTGTTGATGCCGAACGCGGGGCTGAATACGCCGCGCATGTCGAGCCGGTCCGCCGCGAGGTCGTAATCGCCGCTGATCGACAGGCCGATGGTCGGCCCGTAGGCCACCGCCTCGGTCAGCGTGACGGTGTCGCCGCTGAGGGTGAACGGCGCGCGGATGGTGTCGAAGCGCACGCCGCTGGCGCGCGCGGCGTCGATGTCGGCGCGCGCCAGCATCCGCGCCAGCGCCGGGTCGTCGGAGACCACGAAGCCGCTGACCCGCGCCTCGCCGCGCAGGGTCGGCCCGCCGTCGCGCAGAATGTCGGCCTCCGCCTCCAGCGCGCCGCCGACGCCGTCGCGAAACAGGCCCGCCGCGCGCAGCAGGCCTCCGGCGTCCTCGGCGGCGACGCGCACCTGCTCGAGGCCCCTGACGTCGGCGGCGTAGTCCAGCGTCACCGCGCCCCCGGCCCGCCCGCGCAACTGCGCGCTCACCGCGCCGTCGGGTCGGCGGCGCAACTGGCCCTCGGCGTCCGTCAGCGTCAGTTGATCGAGCACGCGCAGCTTCTCGACCGCCAGCGTCAGCGCCACCGGCGGCCCGCCGCCGCCGCCGTCGGTCTCCAGCCCGTCGAACGCGCCGCTGTCGAGCAGCGGCCCGCGCGCGGCGACCGCGAAACCCTCGCCGTCGCGCGACACCGACACCGCCAGATCGGCCAGCTCGCCCAGCCGCAGGCGCGTGAGATCCAGCGCCTCCAGCGCGCCGTCCGCGCCCAGACGCGCCGAGCCCGCCAGCGACAGGCCCGGCGCCTCCAGCTCCAGCCGCGAGAGCGCGAGCGCGCCGTCGCGCCGCCCTTCGACCCGCGCCTGCGCCGCCGCGCCCGCCGCCTTGCGCCAGCTCAGCGGCGCCGCCGACAGCGCCGCGTCGCGCAGGTCAAGGTCGGCGCTGAAGCGCGTCGCGCCGTCGCGCATCACGTCGATGGCCGCCCGGGCGCCCACCGGCCCGTCGAGCCACGGCGCCGTCTCAACGCCGAACCCGGCGATCTGTTCGGGCGCCAGCGTCGCCGAAACGATGAAGCGGCTCTGCGGCGCGCCGGGCGCCGGATCGAAGGTCTCGGTCCAGTCCAGCCGCAGCGGCGCGCCGTCCAGCGTCACATCGCCCACCGCGCTCAGCTGATCGACGTCCGCCGCCAGCGTCAGCCGCCGCGCGCGCACCGCCCCGCCGATCCCCGGCGCGGTCATCGCCAGATCGGACAGCGTCGCCGCCACATCGACGCCGACCTGCTCCAGCGCCAGATCCTTCAGCAGCGGCAGCGACAGCCGCGCGCGCGCCGTCGCCGACCCCTCCACGCTGCGCGGCGTCAGATCGAGCTTGCCGGGAAAGCCCAGCGGCGGATAGTCGAGCACCTCCAGAATCGCCGCCAGCGGCCCGGCGCCCTGGGCCTCGACCACCGACGTCGAGAGCGGATCGTCGAAGTCCGGCAGCCGGAACACCGAACCTGCAAGGTCCACCGCGCCGCCGCCCGGCGGGCGCACCGATCCGGCGTCGAGCGTCAGCGCGAAACTGTCGCCGGTCACTTCGCCCCAGCCCGCCGCGCCCCCGATCGGCGGCAGCGGGCGGAAATAGTGCGCCTCCACGTCGCGAAACGCGAAGGTGACGCCGAAATCCTCGCCCCCCGGCGTGACGCGCGCAAAGGCGTCCACCCGGTCCACCATCCCCGCCGTGATGTTCTCCGCGATCCACTCCCGCGCGCCCGGCGCGGCGGCGAGCGGCCAGAGCGCGGCGAGGTCGCGCGCCGCCACCGCGCGCCCGGCGGCGGAGACCTCCGCCGTCCAGCCGTCGGCGCCCAGCGACGCGGCGCCGGTGGCGTCCAGCCGCAGCGGCCCGCGCGACAGATGCGCCTCGGCGATCTCGATTCTGAGCGGCGCCATCCGTGCGCGCAGCGTGACCGAGGCGGCGTCGAAGGCGGCGGGCGCGGCGAATACGCCGGGCGGCGCCAGCGTCAGCGCGTCGAGGTCGATCTGCGCGGTCACCGTTTCGATCGCGCCCGCCGCCCCCATGTCCACGTCGATCATCGCGCGGCCCGACAGATCGCCATGGCCGGTGCGCAGCGCGATGCGGCGCAGGTCGTAGGTCTGCGTCGCGGGATCGAGCGCAAAATCGAGCATCCCGCCCTCCAGCGCGATCGCCCCGCCCTGCGCCGTGATCGTTCCCGCCGCCGCGCGCAGCGCGCCGTCGAAGGCGGTCAGCCGCCCGGTCGCGTCGATCTCCACCGCCGCGCGGCCCTGCATCGGCGCGTCGAGCGCCTGCAGCCCCTCCAGATCGGGGAACTGGTCCACCAGATCGCGGGTGGCGACGCCGCTGAAGCTCAGCCGCATCCGCGCGCCGCCGTCGCCGGTGCGCGCGCCCTCGGCCCGCAGATAGGTCGGCCCCAGCGCGCCGCCCGGCAGCGTGACCGACGCGACGGCGCGGAGCGCGCCGCCCTCGCGCGTCACCCGCAGGTCGGCGCGCTCCGCCCGCCAGCGTCTGCCGGAGCTGAAGTCGTCATAGATCAGCCGGGCGTTGGTGAGCGTGATCTCGTCGAGCGCCTCCAGCGGCCCCGGCGCGCCCTGCGCCAGCGCGTCGAGCACCCGCGCCACGCCCTCGGGCGCGGCCTCCTCATCCGCCCCGGCCCCCATGGCGGCCCCTTCGGCGGGCGCGGCGGCGGTCCCTTTCGCGGCCCCGCCGTCAGGCGGGTCGGCCACGGCGGGCGCAGCGGCGCCCACGCCCAGCCGGAACCGCCCCTCAGCGTCGCGCGTCAGCCGCGCGCCGGGGCGCGTCAGCGTGATCGCCGCCGGCCTGATCCTGCCCGCCAGCAGGTCCAGCGGGCGCAGGCTCACCCGCGCCTGGGGCGCCGCGAACGCCAGCCGGCCCTCGGCGTCGCGCAGCCGCAGGCGGGTGAAGCGCAGGCCGGGATGCGGGTCCTGAGCGTCGCCCAGCGTCAGCGCCGCGCCTTCGATGCTCAGGCTCACGCCGTCGAGCGCCGCGTTCGCCGCAGTGACGATGTGCGGGGTCAGCGCGCCGAGATCGACCGGCCCCTGCCGCAGCCGCGCCCAGGCGCCCACGCCCAGCGCCAGCGCCACCGCGAGCGTTCCGGCCGCCAGGGCGCCCGCCAGCCGCGCGGCGCGGCCCCGCGACCGCCCCCCGGCGCCCGTTTCGAATCCCGCCCGGCGCCGCCGCCGCATCATCGCCGCTTCTCCGTCTCGGCTTTGCGCGCGCCGCGCTTGACGCGTGCGCAAACGCCGTATGTCCTCTCCCGCAGCCGCGCGCAAACCGTTGCGCACAGTCTTTCAGGGAGACCCGCATGAGCCAGATCGAACCCGGCGCCAAGGCGCCCGCCTTCGAGGCGCCCCGCGACGGCGGCGAGACCGTGCGTCTCGCCGACTACGCAGGCCGCACCGTGGTGCTGTATTTCTATCCCAAGGACGATACGAGCGGTTGCACCGTCGAGGCCAACGAATTCAGCGAAAAGGCGGCCGATTTCGCCGCCGCAGGCGCAGTCGTGATCGGGGTCTCCAAGGACAGCGTGAAAAAGCACGACAAGTTTCGCGACAAGCACGGGCTGAAGGTGATCCTGCTCTCGGACGAGGGCGGCGACATCTGTGAGCGGTATGGCGTGTGGGTCGAGAAAAGCATGTATGGCAAGAAATATTTCGGCATCGAGCGGGCGACCTTCGTGATCGACGGCGGGGGCGTCGTCACCCATGCCTGGCGCAAGGTGAAGGCCCCGGGCCACGCGGCGGCGGTGCTGGCGGCGCTCAAGGACTGATTCGGCGGCGGCGCCCACAGTCAAGCGGCGACATTTGGGCGGCGCATATCCGCGTAAAAAGGTTGAACCGGCGCCACAGGTCCACTAACGACTGCGTGACCGTCGTCGGCGCCCGAAGGCGTCGCAACCCATGGAGGTCCACCGGATGCGAGAATCGCATCACCGCGCCGCTGGCGTTCTTTCGCGCCTGTTTCCAGAGAAATCGATCATCATCCGATCCGACTCGCGGTTTCACTGTCTGCGGCTGAGCTGCCGGGGCCAGATCGCCCTCGCCGCCGCAGGGATGCTCGTCGGCGCCTGGGCGCTGGTCGCGACCGGTCTGCTTGCGCTGGAGACGTTCGAGAACAACCTGTCGAGGCAGGAGGTCGCCGCCGCCGCAGCGCAGTATGACGCGCGGTTCGCGGCGCTGACGGCGGAGCGTGACGCGGCTGCGGCGGCGCTGGCGGAGGCGCAGAGCCGCGCGGCGGACACGCTCGCCGCCGCCAGCGCCGCGCTTTCCGCCGAGCGCGACGCCGCGCAGGCCGAGGCGCAGGCGCAGGCGCGGCGCGCCGCGACGCTGGAGGCGCAGGCGCAGGCGATCGAGGCGGAACGCGCCGATCTCGCCGACACGCTGCATCGCGTCGCCGCCGCGCTGAACGCCACCGTTCTGGCGCGCGACGACGCCGAGGCGACGGCGGAGCAGGTGGTCGACGCGCTGGGCGCGCTGGAGGCCGATGTCTCGCAACAGCGCGACCGTCAGGCGCAACTGCTGGCCGAGGTCGAAAAGGCCGCCACGCTCAGCATCGCGCCGCTGGAGACGATGCTCAAGTCGGCGGGCGTCAACGTCGAGACCGTGCTGGAGCAGTTGCGCCGCGAGTCGGGCGGCGAGACAGGGGGCGCGGGCGGCCCGTTCATCCCCGCCGGTCCCGACGACGCGGACGAGACCGGGACCGAAGCCCGCGCCTCGGCGGTGATCGAGGATCTGCAGACCGTGCGCCTGCTGCGCGCCGCCGCCGTGCGGATGCCGTTCGGCGCGCCGGTGGCCAATCCGCGCTACACCAGCCGTTTCGGCCTGCGCGCCGACCCGCTCAACCGCAAGCGCGCCCGGCACGAGGGGCTGGACATGGCCGGGCCGCGCGGCACGGCGGTGCGCAGCCCCGCCATGGGAGAGGTGATCTTCGCGGGCGTGCAGCGCGGCTATGGCAAGGTGGTCAAGATCCGCCATGATTTCGGCTTCGAGACGGTCTATGCTCATCTCAATCGCATCCGTGTGCGCGTCGGTCAGCGCGTCGCGCGGGGGGCGCGCGTGGGCGATCTCGGCAGCACCGGGCGCAGCACAGGGCCGCACCTGCACTACGAAGTCCGCGTTCACGGCAAACCCGTCAACCCCATGAAGTTCATCGAGGTCGCCAGAAATGTTCTCTAAGCCCAAGATCACCGAGCCGATCGAACCCGCAAAGACCGAAGAAAAGGCGCCGCCCGCCGCGATGACGCCGCCGCCTGCGGCGCCCAAGCCCAAGCCGGCGCCCTCGACGATCTCCAACGACCTCACCGTGGTCGGCAACATCTCCACCACCGGCGACATGCAGGTGGACGGCAAGATCGAAGGCGACATCCGCGCCCATCTGCTGACCGTGGGCGAGGCGGCGACCATCTCCGGCGAGATCGTCGCCGACGACATCGTGATCCACGGCCATATCCGGGGCCGGGTGCGCGGGCTGAAGGTGCGGCTGACCTCGACCGCCAAGGTCGAGGGCGACATCATCCACAAGACGATCGCCATCGAGAGCGGCGCGCATTTCGAAGGCTCGGTCCAGCGCCGCGACGATCCGCTGGGCGAAACCAAGCCGCAGCAGCCCGCGCCGGCGGCGGCGCCGCGTCCCCAGAAGGCCGACGCCAACTGAGACGCCGCGCGCCGCAGCCCCGCCGCAAGGGCCGGGGCTGCGGTCGCGCCGCTCAGTAGCGGTAGTGGTCGGCCTTGAACGGCCCCTGCGGCGAGACGCCGATATAGGCCGCCTGATCGTCGCGCAGCGTGGTCAGCTTCACGCCCAGCCTCGCCAGATGCAGCCGGGCGACCTTCTCATCCAGGTGCTTGGGCAGCACATGGACGCTGTTTGAATACTGCTCGCCGCGCAGCCACAGCTCGATCTGCGCCAGCGTCTGGTTGGTGAAGCTGGCGCTCATCACGAAGCTGGGGTGGCCGGTGGCGTTGCCGAGGTTCAGCAGCCGCCCTTCGGACAGCAGGATCATCCGCTTGCCGTCGGGGAACTCGATCATGTCCACCTGCGGCTTGATGTTGGTCCACTTGAAGTTCTTCAGCGCCGCGACCTGAATTTCGTTGTCGAAATGGCCGATGTTGCCGACGATGGCCATGTCCTTGAACAGGCGCATGTCATCCAGCGTCACCACGTCCTTGTTGCCGGTGGTGGTGATGACGATGTCCGCCGTCGGCGCGGCGTCCTGCAGCGTGGTCACCTCATAGCCGTCCATGGCGGCCTGCAGCGCGCAGATCGGATCGACCTCGGTCACCTTCACCCGCGCGCCTGCGCCCGACAGCGACGCCGCCGAGCCCTTGCCGACGTCGCCATAGCCGCAGACGAGCGCGGTCTTGCCCGCCATCATCACGTCGGTGCCGCGCCGGATGCCGTCCACCAGCGATTCCTTGCAGCCATACTTGTTGTCGAACTTCGACTTGGTGACGCTGTCGTTGACGTTGATCGCCGGGAACGGCAGCTGGCCCTTCTTCGCCAGCTGATACAGCCGGTTGACGCCGGTGGTGGTCTCTTCGGTGACGCCCTTGATGGCGGCGCGCTGCTTCACGAAAAAGCCGGGGGTCTCGTTCATGCGCTTCTTAATCTGCGCGAACAGGCACTCCTCCTCCTCGCTGTGTGGGCTGGAGAGCACGTCCTCGCCCTCTTCGGCGCGCGCGCCCAGCAGGATGTACATCGTGGCGTCGCCGCCGTCGTCGAGGATCATGTTGGTCAGCCCGCCGTCCGGCCACTGAAAGATGCGGTCGGTGTAGCGCCAGTAGTCCGCCAGCGTCTCACCCTTGACCGCGAACACCGGCGTGCCGCCCGCCGCAATCGCCGCCGCCGCATGGTCCTGAGTGGAGAAGATGTTGCACGACGCCCAGCGGATGTCGGCGCCCAGCAGCTTCAGCGTCTCGATCAGCACCGCCGTCTGGATGGTCATGTGCAGCGAGCCGGTGATCCGCGCGCCCTTCAGCGGCTGCGACGGCCCGAACTCCTCGCGGCACGCCATCAGACCGGGCATTTCGGTCTCGGCGATGGCGATCTCCTTGCGGCCGAAATCTGCCAGCGCAATGTCGGCGACGACGTAATCGGTCATTGTAGCGCTCCGGAATATGGCGGGGCAGGTTCGCCGCCGCAGACGGTTGCGGAGGTAGCAGCACGCGGCGGCGCAGGCAACCGCAAGCGCGGAAAACGGTGGCGGTTCAGGCGATCACGCCCTCCGGCAACCCGTGACAGAATGCGCTGATCGCGCCTGCGCGGGTGATCCAGACCCGGTCGCGCGGCGCCGCGATATGGGCGAGCGCGCCGCGCAGCCGCCGCAGGCGGTGCGGCTGGCCCACGATATAGGGATGCAGCGCCACGCCCATCACCAGCGGCTGCGCGCGCGACTGCTCCAGCATCTCGTCGAACGCATCGACGATCATCGCG
>CAZOZE010000198.1:0-7099 GCA_964584215.1 uncultured Rhodobacterales bacterium | reverse complement strand
GGTCCATGCGCGAGCATCGAGAATTCGCTTCCTGCGGCGCGCTGCGTCAGGGGACGCAGCCGACCGCCGGGGCGGCGGCTTCGCCGCTTGCGCTGCTGGCGATCATCGCGACCGCCGTCGCCACGCTGCGGCTGGCGCTGCTGGCGGCGAACGGCGCCGACCTGTTCGTGGACGAGGCGCAGTATTGGGCGTGGAGCCGGGATCTGGCGGGCGGCTACTTCTCGAAGCCGCCGCTGATCGCCTGGGTGATCGCCGCGACGACATGGCTGGGCGGCGCGGCGGATCCTTTCTGGGTGCGCGCCGCCGCCCCGGTGCTGCACGCGCTGGCCGCCGTGGCGGTCGGCGCGGTGGCGGCGCGGGCGTTCGACGGGCGGACCGGGCTTGTGGCCGGTCTCGCGTGGCTCACCATGCCCGGCGCCGCCTTCGGCGCGCAGGTGATGTCCACCGACACGGTCATGCTGGCGCCGCTGGCGCTGGCGCTGCTGTTGTGGATGCGCATGGTGGCGCGCCCCTCGGCGGTGACGGCGCTGGCGGCGGGTGCGGCGCTGGGGCTGGCGGCGCTGGCGAAATACGCCGCGCTTTATGGGGTCGCCTGCGCGGCGCTCTGGGCGCTGGCCGAGCCTGCGGGCAGGCCGCGTCTGCGCGACGCGGCGCTGGCGCTGGCGGCGCTGGCGGCCATGCTGGCCCCGAACATCCTGTGGAACATCGCCCACGGCGGCGTGACGCTGGCGCATACCGCCGCCAACGCCGGTGCGTCGCAGGGGCTGCGGCCGCTGGCGCTGGCGGCGTTCATCGGCGCGCAGTTCGGCCTGATGGGGCCGATCCTGTTCGCCGCCTGGCTCGCGGCGGCATGGCGCGCGCCGCGCGGGCCGCTGTTCTGGTTCTCGGCGCCGATCCTTGCGGTGGTGGCGCTGCAGGCGCTGCGGGCGGGCGCCAACGCCAACTGGGCGGCGGCGGCCTTCGTCGCCGCGACGCCGATGGCTGCGGCGCAACTGTTGCGCTGGGGCCGTCATGTGCGCGCGGCCTCCTTTGCGCTGGGCGTCGCGGTCGCGGTGGCGCTGCCGCTGGCGGCGGCGGCGCCATGGGCGCTGCCCGGCCCGCGCGGTCTGCCGCTGTTTGCGCGGGTGCTGGGCCAGCAGGCCTATGCGGACGAGATCGGCGCCCGCGCCGCCGCCGGGGGCGCGACGCTGATCCTGGCCGACAACCGCGCCCTGCTGGCCGCGCTGACCCATGGCCTGCGCGCCGCGCCGGTCGCGGTCGCCGCCGCGCCGCGCGGCGGGGCGGTCCGCCATGGCTGGGACCTCGCGCCGCCTGCGGCCGCGTCGGAAGGCGCGGTCCTGTGGGCGACGCTGGGCGAGCCGGGGCCGCCGCCGCCGGGCTGGCGCGCCGCCGCCCTGTCGCCGCCCGCCGCGCAGCCGTTCATGAAACACCGCGCGCCGGGCCTGTATCTGCTGGAGACTGCGCCATGACCACGCCCGACACGCTTTTCTGGCGGCTGACGACGTTGCTTTGCGGCGCGGGTTTTCTCGCCCTCGCGCTGTTCATCGCGGCGCCCGGACTCGACCTGTGGGCGGCGGGCCTGTTTTTCGACGGCGCGGGATTTCCGCTGCGCGCCGACCCGGCGATCGCGGCGCTGCGGCAATTCTACAAGCTCGTTTTCGCGACCGCCTGCGTCGCGGTCGCGCTGACGGTTCTGGCGCGCATCGGCGCGGCGCTGGCGCCCGCGCTGGCCCCGGCGGAGGGCTGGTCGTCGCCGCTCAGGCTCTGGCTGTTCTTCTGCGCGCTGCTGGCGACGGGGCCGGGTCTGATCGCCAATCTGGTGTTCAAGTCGTTCTGGGGCCGCGCCCGGCCCGAGGCGGTCGAGGCCTTTGGCGGCCAGCATCCGCTGACGCCGCCCTTCGGCCTGAGCGACGCCTGCGCCAGCAACTGCTCTTTCGTCTCGGGCGAGGGCGCGGCGGCGGCGGCGCTGGCGTTCGGCCTGCTGGCGGCGTTCTGGCCCGCGCTGCGCACGCCGCAGGCGCGCAGGCTGGCGGTCGCCGCGTCGGCGCTGTGGCTTGCGGGCGCGGGGCTGATCCGGATGGGGCCGGGCAAGCACTTTCTCAGCGACACGCTGTTCGCCTTCGTGCTGATGGGCCTGACCGCCGCCGCGCTCTATCGCGTCTTTGCGCTGGGCGGGGCGCGGGCGCGCGCGGGCGCTGCGGCGCAGGACGTGGCGCGGGCGGCGCGCATCTTGCTGCGCGCGGCGCGCGCCGCGCCGCGCCTGCTGGCGACGACCCGCCTGCGCCGCCGCCAGGACGGCTAGGCCGGTCGCAATTCGCCCCTGACCCGTCCGCCGCGCCTGCGCTCAGGCCTTTTGCGCCGCAGCGACGAGGCTTTCCAGCGCCGCCGCGAGCACAGGCGGCAGGCCCAGCGCGCGCGCCGCGTCGCGGCCCTGCGGCGACATCTTGCGCCCGGTCTTGGCGACGATGTCGAGCACCTTGTCGGCGGGATGCTTCGCCGCGAAGGCGGGAAATTCATGGGCGATGAACACCAGGCAGATCACGTCCTCCAGCGTCTGCGCCTCGGCGTCGCGCTTGATGCCCTCCTTGCGGATCAGCGCCGCCACCCGGTCGCAATCGGCCTGCGGCCAGCCGAACCCGGCCATGATCCCCGCCACCCGGTCGGCGTGGAACCGCTTGAGATCCTCGCGCCAGCGCAGATAACCCGCGCGGCCCTGGGGATAGCCGACGCGCGGGCTGGTCCAGCGTTCGATGTGGTGGCCGCGCGCCGCGATGCGCAGATGCGCCGAGGCGTCCGGCGCGAAGGCCGCCAGCGTCTCGCTCATCCGCCGCCCATACAGCAGCGCGGCGGGCTGGTCGCCGTTGCGCGCGGGATCGGCGGCGTTGGCGGCGTCGATGGCGCTCAGGACGGCGGCGACCGGGTCTTGCGTCATTCGTGGCGGCTCCATGCTGCGGCGCGGTCTTCCTCGGCCAGGTCGCGCAGCCGGGCGACGTCGAGGATCGCGGCCTTGTTCTGGCGCACCCGCACGCCCGCGTCGCGCAGCCGGGCGAAGGCGCGCGACAGGCTTTCGGGCTTCATGCCCAGACGCCCGGCGATCAGCGTCTTGTCGTAGGGCAGCGTCACGGTGCAGGCGCCTTCGGTCGTCGCGCATAGCGAAATGAGGAACTCCGCCACGCGCTGCGCGCCGTTCTGGCCCTTCAGTTGTTCGATCTCGCGCACCAGCGCCTGCAGGTGGTGGAAGGTGGCGGCGATCATCGCCAGCGCCACCTCCGGATGGCTGCGCATCCGCTCCAGCAGCGAAGAAGCCGGCATGTGCAACAGCCGACAATCGGTCACCGCCTCTGCGTTGACAGGATAGGTCTCTGCCCGGAAAGCGGGCGCTTCGCCAAAGCCGCCGCCACGGGTGAACACGCCCACCACCGCCTCCGCGCCGGTCGGCGCGATGCGGAACAGCTTGACCCAGCCTTCAAGCACCACGAACACGCAGTCCGCCGGCTCGCCCTGCAGAAAAACCGTCTCGCCCCGCGTCAGCGCCCGCACATGCGCGGCGCCCAGCAGCGTCTCGCTCAGATCGGGCGGCAGCGCGGCGAACAGGGGGGCCTGCCGGGCGATCTCGCGATCCGATTGGCTGATGATGGCCGCCTCCCGTTAGCTGGAGCGACACGAAGGATCGCACGGATCGGTCGCCGCGAACAGGCTTGACATAGGTCAGGGCGGCGGCGCGTGGAACCGCCTATCGTGTCGCATGTTTCTCACGGAGACCCGCCCCGATGACCGCTCTTCGCCGCGCCGCCACCCTCGCCGCCCTGCTCTCCGCAGCGCGCGCGACCGCTGAAGCGGCGCCCGCCTTCGCCCCGATGCGCAAGCTCGCCGACGGCTCCGCCGCCCCCGCTGGCGATGGCGTGACGCTGTGGCTGGCGGTCGCGTCGGTGGCGATGATCGCCGCGCTCTGGGCCGCGCACTGGTCGATCTTTCGCCGGAAGTGAGCACGATGCGCGCGCCTGACCGTGAGGGACGCTGGCCGGTGTGGCGGCTGGCGCTGGTGTTCTGGCCGCTGGCGTGCGGCGCCATGACGGTCAACCTGCATTTTCTTGCGCTGCTGGGCCGGTCGGTCGGCGGGCCGGTCCTCGCGCCGTGGACGGCGCTGGCGCTCGGCGCCCTTGCCGGCATTCCCGCCGCCTTCGCCTTCGCGGCCTGGATCCGCCGTCTGATGGACCGCGCAGACGCATCGGACTGAGCGTGATCAAACGCTTCGGGGTCGAGCCTGACGCGGTGAACGGGGCACATGCGGGCGGTCGGCGGCGCAACAGCTCAGTCGGAACCTGTGGGTGGTCGAGCGCCCGCCGCTGCGGATTTGGTGGAGCTGAGGGGAATCGAACCCCTGACCTCTGCAGTGCGATTGCAGCGCTCTCCCATCTGAGCTACAGCCCCGCGCGCCGAAGCGATCCGGCGATGAGGACGGTCGGATACGCTGCGGCCCGGGTGGTGTCAAGCGCCGCATTGCGCGTTCCGGGACGCGGGGCTATGTCCCGGGACGAAACGTCGTTTTCGCCGACAAGGAGCCGTCGATGGCCTCGCTCTTGAGCATCCTGCACCTGATTCTCGACATCGCCTTCTGGATCATCATCGCGCAAGCGGTGTTGAGCTGGCTGATCGCGTTCAACGTGCTCAACACCTCCAGCGATTTCGTGCGCAGCCTCTATGGCGGCCTCGCGCGGCTCACCGAGCCGGTCTATCAGCCGATTCGCCGCATCCTGCCCGACACCCGCCCGATGGATCTGGCGCCGCTGGTGGTGCTGGTGGCGATCTATGCGCTTCAGATCGTGCTGGCGAACAACGCCCGCGCATTGCTTTAGAGGAGAAACCGCCATGAACTGGCGCTCTTTCATCGCAGAGACCGACGCGCAACTGGCGGCGCTGCGCCCCGCCATCGGTGAGACGGCGGCCGGTTTCGGCGCGCTCGCCAAGGCCGCCACGAAGGGCGGCGCGCTCGATCCCAAGACCAAGGAACTGATCGCGCTGGCGATCGGCGTGGCGACCCGCTGCGACGGCTGCATCGCCTATCACGCCCGCTCGCTGGTCAAGCTGGGCGCCTCGCGCGAGGAGGTGGCGGAGATGATCGGCATGACCGTCTATATGGGCGGCGGGCCGTCGATGATGTACGGCGCCAAGGCGCTCGACGCCTTCGACGCGCTGTCGAAAACCGGCTGATCCGGCCCGCGACGCCTTGCCCATTGCCGGTTTGTGCAGCGCAGCGTATCCCCTCGCGCAATCCTCATCCCAAGCAAGGAGACGGAAGACCATGGCGAGAGCGAAGATTGCGCTGATCGGCGCGGGACAGATCGGCGGCACGCTGGCGCATCTGGCGGGCCTCAAGGAACTCGGCGACATCGTTCTGGTGGACATCGCCGAGGGCGTGCCGCAGGGCAAGGCGCTCGACATCGCCGAAAGCGCGCCGGTCGATGGCTTCGACGCCCATGTGACCGGCGCCACGGCGGCGGATGCGGCGGGCTATGCGGCGATCAAGGGCGCCGACGTGGTGATCGTCACCGCCGGCGTGCCGCGCAAACCGGGGATGAGCCGCGACGACCTGCTGGGCATCAACCTCAAGGTGATGAAGGCGGTCGGCGCCGGGCTGAAGGCCCATGCGCCGGACGCTTTCGTGATCTGCATCACCAACCCGCTAGACGCGATGGTGTGGGCGCTGCGCGAATTCTCCGGCCTGCCGGCTAACAAGGTGGTCGGCATGGCGGGCGTGCTCGATTCGGCGCGCTTCCAGCATTTTCTCGCCGATGAGTTCAAGGTCTCGGTCAAGGACGTCACCGCCTTTGTGCTCGGCGGCCACGGCGACACCATGGTGCCCTCGGTGCGCTATTCCACCGTTGCGGGGATTCCGCTGCCGGACCTCATCAAGATGGGCTGGAGCACGCAGACCCGGATCGACGCCATCGTGGACCGCACCCGCAACGGCGGCGGCGAGATCGTGTCGCTGCTCAAGACCGGCTCGGCGTTCTACGCGCCCGCCGCTTCGGCGATCAAGATGGCGGAGGCCTATCTGCGCGATCAGCGCCGGGTGCTGCCCTGCGCCGCCTGGGTCAAGGGGCAGTATGGGCTGGACGGCCTCTATGTCGGCGTGCCGGTGATCGTCGGCGCGAACGGCGTGGAGAAGATCGTCGAGATCGCGCTGAACGACGCCGAGAAGCGGATGTTCGACGCCTCGGTCGAGGCGGTCGAGGGGCTGGTGGCGGCCTGCAAGGGCATCGACCCGACGCTGGCCTGACCGTCGGACAAGGGGAGGAGGGTCAGCCCTCCTCCCGCGCCAGCGCCTTGAGCGCATAGAGCGCCTCCAGCGCCTCGCGCGGGCTGAGCGCGTCGGGGTCGAGTGCGGCGACGCGCCCGGCCAGCTTCGAGGATGCGGGCGACGGCGCCTGCTGCGCGGCGGCGAACAGCGGCAACTCGTCGATCAGCGCCCTGGGCTGCGACCCGCGCGCGCGCTCGCCCGCCTCCAGCGCCTCCAGCACCTGCCGCGCCCGCGCCACCACCGCCGCAGGCAGCCCCGCCAGCCGCGCCACCTGCACGCCATAGGAGCGGTCGGCGGCGCCGTCCTGCACCTCGTGCAGGAACACCACGTCGCCCTGCCACTCCCGCACCGCCATGGTGGCGTTGGCCAGCCGGGGCAGGCGCCCGGCCAGCGCGGTCAGCTCATGGTAATGGGTGGCGAACAGTGCGCGGCAGCGGTTGACGTCGTGCAGGTGCTCCAGCGTCGCCCAGGCGATGGACAGACCGTCGTAAGTGGCGGTGCCGCGCCCGATTTCGTCGAGGATCACCAGCGCGCCCTCGCCCGCCTGGTTGAGGATCGCCGCCGTCTCGACCATCTCGACCATGAAGGTCGAGCGCCCGCGCGCCAGATCGTCCGCCGCGCCGACGCGGCTGAACAGCTGATCGACCACGCCGATGCGCGCCGATGCGGCCGGAACATAGCCGCCCATCTGCGCCAGGATCGCGATCAGCGCGTTTTGCCGCAGCCAGGTGGACTTGCCCGCCATGTTCGGCCCGGTCAGCAGCCGGATCGACGCGGCGTCGCCGCCCGACAGGTCGC
>CAZOZE010000197.1:0-11194 GCA_964584215.1 uncultured Rhodobacterales bacterium | reverse complement strand
CGGTCGGAAACGCGCAGATGCGGCGCGGGCGAAAGAGATGGCCCGCGCCGACGAAGTCACAGATCGGCGTAGATGTGCCGCTCGCCGGCGTGGCCGGGGTGGGTGACGGCGCCATCCTTCGCCTGCCCGACAAGCTGCGCGTATTTCCACAGCGCGCCCGAGCCATAGAGCGTCTCGCGCGGCCCCTTCCATTCCTTGCGCCGCGCCTTCAGCTCCTTGGCCGACAGCTTGACGTTCAGCGTGCCCTTTTTCGCGTCGATCTGGATGATGTCGCCGTCGCGGAGCAGCGCGATCGGGCCGCCGACCGCCGCCTCCGGCCCGACATGGCCGACGCAGAAGCCGCGCGTGCCGCCGGAGAACCGCCCGTCGGTGATCAGCGCCACCTTGCCGCCCATGCCCTGCCCCGACAGCGCGGCGGTGGTGGAGAGCATCTCGCGCATCCCCGGGCCGCCCTTCGGCCCCTCGTTGCGGATCACCAGCACCTCGCCCTCGTTGTAGGCGCGGGCCTTGACCGCTTCGAACGCCTCCTCCTCGTTCTCGAACACGCGGGCGGGGCCTTCGAACTTGAGCTTCTTCATGCCGGCGACCTTCACGATGGCCCCCTCGGGGGCGAGGTTGCCCTTCAGACCCGCCACGCCGCCGGTGGGCGAGAGCGGCTTGTCGATGAAGTGGATCACCTTGCCGTCGGGCGTCCCGTCGATGCCCTCAAGCTCCTGCGCCAGCGTGCGCCCGCTGGCGGTGATGCAGTCGCCGTGCAGCAGCCCCTTGTCCATCAGCTGGCGCATGACCTTGGGCACGCCGCCGTTCTCATACAGATCCTTGGCGACATAATCGCCGCCGGGCTTGAGGTTGACGAAATACGGCGTCGATTTGAACACCTCGCAGACGTCCATCAGGTCGAAGCGGATGCCCGCCTCATGCGCGATGGCGGGCAGATGCAGCCCGGCGTTGGTCGAGCCGCCGGTCGCCGCCACCACGCGCGCCGCGTTTTCCAGCGACTTGATGGTGACCACGTCGCGGGCGCGGATGTTCATCGCGATCAGGTCCATCACCGCGCGGCCCGACGCCTCGCAATACTGGTCGCGGCTCTCGTAGGGCGCGGGCGCGCCGGAGGAGTTGAGCAGCGCCAGCCCGATCGCCTCCGAGACGCAGGCCATGGTGTTGGCGGTGAACTGGCCGCCGCAGGCCCCGGCGGAGGGGCAGGCGACCTTCTCCAGCTTCTCCAGCTCGCAGGTGGACATGTTGCCCGCCTGATGCTGGCCGACGCCCTCGAACACGTCAACCACGGTCACGTCGCGGCCTTCGAATCGGCCCGGCAGGATCGAGCCGCCATAGACGAACACGCTGGGAACATTCAGCCGGACCATCGCCATCATCATGCCCGGCAGCGATTTGTCGCACCCCGCCAGCCCCACCAGCGCGTCATAGGCGTGGCCGCGCATGGTCAGCTCGACCGTGTCGGCGATGGCGTCGCGCGAGGCGAGCGAGGAGCGCATCCCCTCGTGCCCCATGGCGATGCCGTCGGTCACGGTGATGGTGGTGAATTCGCGCGGCGTGCCCATCGCCTCCCTCACGCCCGCCTTGGCCGCCTGAGCCTGACGATTCAAGGCGATATTGCACGGCGCGGCCTCGTTCCAGCATGTCGCGACGCCAACGAACGGGCGGTGCACCTCCTCCTCCGACAGGCCCATGGCGTAGAAATACGAGCGGTGCGGCGCCCGCGACGGCCCTTCGGTGACATGACGGCTGACGAGTTTGGACTTGTCGAAGGTTCTGGTGTTCATGGCCGTGAAGGCTCCCGCTGGCGTGATAGGGGCCGCACCTTAACCACGCCGCCGCCGCCCCTCAATCGCCAATGAAAGGGTTTCGGATCGAAGACTGATGCGGCATACTGAATTGATAAGGTTTCGCAGAGAACCACACCGGAAACGCGACAGGACCCGATAGGAAAGGAAACGGCATGTCAATGGAAGGCAAAGCTCCGCTCGACCGCGCCCGCGGCGACGCCGCAGACCGCGCCGCCGCCTACGCCGCGCTGGACCGGCGCAATCCCGAGCCGGTGAGCGCGCGGGAGATGGCGATGATCCGCCGCCGTCGCGACGAGGAGGTTCCGGCGCGCGCAAGGACCTTCCTCGACATCGACCGGCGCGGCGAGACCGCCTGACCGGCGCCGGGCGCGCCGCCGCGCGGTGTTGAATGGCCGCTGACGCGGTCAGCCTGCGGCGCGCCCTGATGAAAATATCGCTGACCTTGCGGACAGCGGCCTGAAAGCTGTCCGCACGGGCGCGGACGCGCCACACTGGCGGCTCCGGTCTGCGGCGTTCTTGTTCGCTTGCGTTGTCGCCGCGCGTCGGGGTCGCCCGCATCCGCCTGCGGCGACGGATGGGTTCCGGTCTGCTCGGGCGGCGAGACCGTGCTGACCGGCGCGGCGCCGGACCGCGCGCCGGGGGTCTGGAGCGCCAGCCGATGCCGGTCTCGGGCGCGGGCGTTCCCGCCGGGATCGACCAGATCGTGGCGAAGCTGGGGGCGATGGGCGTCCACCCCGGCTATGCGCTGAACCTGCCCGCCAGCGAGACGGCGGTGTTCACCGCCTCGGTCTCTCCCGACAAAGTCAAGGTCGAGCGGGTGGTCCACCCAGACCGCCACACCGGCGAGGTGCTGTTCGACATGGGGCCGGCCGACCTCGGCGCGCTCGGCAGGGCGGCGGAGTGGGGCGTCCGCGTCCACATGGAGCGGGAGTTCGGCCTCATCAGCCAGATCGCGATGATCGCCGCCCGCCTCGCCATCATCGTCATGGCGGCGGCCGCCGTCGCGATGTGGTGGAAGCGGCGCCTGGCGCGGCCACTGGGGGCGCCGCGTGTGGTGGCGGCCGTCGCCCTCGTGGCGAGCGTGTTTCTTTTGCTGCTGAAGCTGGGGCCGGGGCTGACGCTGCCGGTCGCGCGCGCGCTCGATCTGGCGGCGACGGCGGCTGTCGCGTCCCAGAGAGGCGTGATCCGCGCGGCCCGAGCGCCGCAGCCTCACGCCGTCTCGCGCGCCCGGCCGATCCGCGCCGGACCCGCCGGGGGCGTCTGCCGGGTCAGCGCCCAGGCGACGCGGGCGTAGCCGCCAGCGGCGACGCCCGAGATCACCAGTTGTCGCGCCGGGCGCGGCGCGGTCGCGCCCGGGTCAAGACTGACGCTCTCCGCAAGGCTGAGCGCGCCGCCGCTGGCGCGCAATTCCCAGCGCGCGCCATCAGGAAGCGTGAGCGACGCCTGCGCGCCCGCCACCGCCGCCGCCACCCCCGGCGCCAGGTGGAAGCGCACGCAGAACGGCGTCGCGGCGGCGGGCGCCGCGCCGCCGGGCGCCGCGCTCAGCGTCTCCTCGCCGCGCAGGTCGCGCCCGTCGGCGCTCAGCCGCAGCCGCCGCCCGACGATCAGGCCGAAGCGGTCGGCGTAGCCGTCGTGCTCGGCGCGCAGCCAGTCGCCCTCCCCGTCGCGCAGCCGCTCGACCGCCACCCGCGACGGCCCCTGCGCAAAGCCGCGTCCGAACACGCGCGCGGCCAGCCCCTCGGGGGTCAGCCGCGCCGCCGAGGCGCCGCCGATCTCGAGCGCGGAATGCGCGGCGGTGGCGCGGGCGGCCACCGCCCACTCGGCGCCGAAACCGGCGCCGGGGCCGACCCCGCCGAACAGCCGCTGGCGCCCGACGCCGACCTCCAGCGCCAGCGCGCTCGCCCCCGCCGCGCCGCCTTCGGGCGGCGGCGCGCCGTCGAGGATCGCCACCGTCCCGCCCGCCGCCAGCCGGGCGTAGCCCATCGCGCCGCCCGCCCGCCGCCCGCGCGCCGCCGCGCCCGCCCGCGCGAACGCCTCGTCGAGCATCCCCTCCGCGCCCGCGCCGCCGCCGTGAAACCGCGCCAGAGCGCCGTCGCCCAGACGCAGCGCGCGCAGGCAGGGCCCGGCCCGGCCCAGCGCCGCCAGATGGCGGCCGTCCGGCGCGACGCCGCCCTCGCGCAGCTCGGCGGCGGCCCACGCCAGCGCGGCGAAAACCTCGGCCAGCGCCTGCGGATTGCGCGACGCCACGCCGCCGTCGCCGTCGATCAGCGCCGCCGCCGCCACGCCCAGCCGCGCCGCCGCCCGCCGCGCCACAGCCTCGCCGCCCTGCTGCGCCACACCGCACAGGCTCAGCCCCGTCGCCGCGGCAAGCAGCGCCCCGGCGTCGCGCGGCGCGCGGCGTTGCAGAAAGCGCCCGAGAAACCGCCGGTGCGCGTCGATGCCGCGCAGCAGGCGGCGCCGGTCCGCCGCATCCGCGCCCGCCAGCAACAGCGGCGCCGCCGTCACGAGCCGCGCCAGCCGCCGCCCGGCCAGATCGGGCCGCCAGCCCGGCCCGCCGCCGCCGCCAAAGCGGCGCAGCCAGTCGAACGCCCAGGCCCGCAGCGCGGCGCGATCCGCCTTGCCCGCCGCCTGCGCGTCGTCGAGCCAGTCGAACCCGTGCAGCGCCGCCAGCCAGCTCTCATCGGGCGGACGGACGGCGAACGGCGACAGCCCGTCCAGTGCAAAACCGCCCCCAGAAAGCGCCGGATCGCCCGCCGCGCGCCGCGCCGCGCGCACGGCGTCGCCGGGCGAGAACGGCTCGGGACAAGCGCGCAGCGGGGTCGCCCGCGCGCCCCAGCAGGCGCGGCGCGCGGCCAGGCCGTCGCGCCAGCCGCTCAGGGCGCGCCCGATCAGCGCCGCGCGGGCGCGCAGATGGGTCAGCGGTCTGGCCATGCGCCTCCCACGCCGGTCGCAAGCATCGCGCGCGCCACAGTGGCCGCGCCCGCGCCGGTTGTCACGCGGGTCTCAGGTGTTGAAGCGGAAATGCAGCACGTCGCCATCGGCGACGACATACTCTTTCCCCTCGAGCCGCGCCCTGCCCGCCTCGCGCGCGCCCTGCTCGCCGCCATGCGTCACGTAATCGTCGAAGGCGATGGTCTCGGCGCGGATGAAGCCGCGCTCGAAATCGCCATGGATCACGCCCGCCGCCTGCGGCGCCTTTGTCCCCTGCGGGATGGTCCAGGCGCGGGTCTCCTTGGGGCCGACGGTGAAATAGGTGATGAGATGCAGCAGGCCATAGCCGGCGCGGATCAGCCGATCCAGACCGGCCTCCTCCAGCCCCATCTCGCGCAGGAACTCGTCGCGCTCGTCGTCGGGCAGTTGCGACAGCTCCGCCTCGATCGCCGCCGAGATCACCACGGCGCTGGCGCCCTCGCGCGCCGCCATCTCGAACACCTTGGCCGACAGGGCGTTGCCCTCCGCCGCGTGGGCCTCATCGACGTTGCAGACATAGACCACCGGCTTTGCGGTCAGCAATTGCAGCATCGCCCACGGCTTCGCGTCCTCGTCGGCCACCGCCACCGTGCGCGCCGGGCGGCCCTGGTCGAGCGCGGCCTTCGCGGCGCGCAGCAGGCGGTCCTGCGTCTCGGCCTCCTTGTCGCCGCCGCGCAGCTTGCGGCTGAGGTTGGCGAGCCGCCGCTCGACGCTGTCCAGATCGGCCAGCATCAGCTCGGTCTCGATGGTCTCGGCGTCGGCGACCGGATCGACGCGGCCCTCGACATGGGTCACGTCGCCGTCCTCGAAACAGCGCAGCACATGGGCGATGGCGTCGCATTCGCGGATGTTGGCGAGGAACTGGTTGCCCAGACCCTCGCCCTTGCTGGCGCCCTTCACCAGTCCGGCGATGTCCACGAAGGTCAGCCTTGTGGGGATGATGGTTTTCGATCCCGCAACGGCGGCGAGCTTTTCCATCCGCAGGTCGGGCACCGCCACGTCGCCGACGTTCGGCTCGATGGTGCAGAATGGAAAGTTGGCCGCCTGCGCGGCGGCGGTGCGCGTCAGCGCGTTGAACAGCGTGGACTTGCCGACGTTCGGCAGCCCGACGATGCCGCATTTGAAACCCATCGCTCGATCATCCTGACCCGGTTGCGCGCCGCCTTGCGCGCCCCGCCTTGTGCGTCGCGGCGCGGGCGCCGGTCAATCCCGCGAGAACCGCGCCTTCAGCCTTTCCAGCGGCGAAAGGTCCGCTTTCGGCGGCTGATCCGCCGCCTGCGGCGCCGGTGCCGGCGTCGGCGCGGCGCGCGGGGCCTTCGGCTTGGGCGGAGTCACGCGCAGCGCCACCGCGTTCTGGAATCCCGCCGCGTCGCCCGACGCCAGCTTCGGCGCGCCTTCGGCGATCCCGTCGAGCAGCGGATCGAGCCAGACGCGGTCGAGCTTGTGGAACGGATGCAGCACATAGTCGGCGACCCGGTTCCTGTCGCCGGGGTGGCCGATGCCCAGCCGCACGCGGGCGTAGTCGTGGCCGATGTGCTGATGCAGCGAGCGCAGGCCGTTGTGCCCGGCGTGGCCGCCGCCCTGCTTGCAGCGCAGCCGCCCCGGCTCAAGATCAAGCTCGTCGTGAAACACCGTCACGTCCGCCGGGCCGAGCTTGAGAAAGCGCACCGCCTCGCCGACCGACTGGCCGGAGAGGTTCATGAAGGTCTCGGGCTTGAGGATCAGCACCTTCTCGCCCCCGAGCGCGCCTTCGCACAGCCGACCCTGAAACTTCGCGCGCTCCGGCCCGAAACCATGCGCCCGCGCGATGGCGTCAACCGCCATCCAGCCGATGTTGTGGCGCGTGTCGGCGTAGCGCGCCCCAGGATTGCCGAGGCCGACGAACAGCTTCATTTGGCCGCCATCCTGAAAACGAAACCGCGCCGCCCCGGGGCGGGGACGGCGCGGTTGATGCTAGCACGAAGCTGCGGCGCGGATCACGCCTCCGCCGCCGCCTCTTCCTCGCCCTCTTCCTCTTCATCGACGAAGCCGGCGGGGGTCGCGATCGAGCAGATCACGAAATCGCGGTCGGTGATGGTCGGCGTCACGCCCTTCGGCAGGGCGATCGTGGAGATCTTGAGCACGTCGCCCATCTTGGCGTCGGCCAGATCCAGCTCCAGCTTTTCGGGGATGTCGCCCGCCATCACGTTCAGCTCGACCTCGTGGCGCACCACGTTCAGCGTGCCGCCGCGCTTGATGCCGGGGCAGGTTCCCTGATTGAGAAACTCGACCGGGATGAACAGGTTGATGCGCGACTTCTCGCTGAGGCGCTGAAAATCGACGTGGATCGGCATGTCCTTCACCACGTCGCGCTGCACGCCGCGGCACACCACGCGGTTGTCCACGCCGTCCACCTTGACGTTGTGCAGCGAGGACATGAACTTGCCCCGGCGCAGCAGCGTCAGCAACGTGTTGAAGTTCAGACTGATCGCCTGCGGCGCTTCGCCGCCGCCATAGATCACGCCCGGCACCTGGCCATTGCGTCGCGCAGTCCGGGCGGCCCCCTTGCCCGTCCCCTCGCGCGCCGTGGCTTCGAGAATCGTCGTCTCGCCCATGGGTCGCTCCTTCTTGGATCAGCGGCGGTCCTCCAGGGGTGACGGCGCCGCAGGAAAGCGTGGCTCATACGCGATGGCGGCGGATTTGGGAAGGGCGACGGCGAAGGGCGGGCGACGGGCGGGCGACGGCATGGGCGTCACATTGCCGAAATGATGCTTGAAACATTACTATCGTTTGTTTATCCATCAATTGTCACCTTTCAAACCCGATTCGGATCGGCCTGCCGCATGATCTCCGCCGCCCAGTTGCGCGCCGCGCGCGCCCTCCTCGGTCTCGACCAGCGCCAGCTCGCCGAACTGGCCGGGCTGTCTGCGCCGACGATCCAGCGCATGGAGGCGAGCGAGGGGCTTATCCGGGGCAATGTCGATTCCCTGATGAAGCTGACCGCCGCACTCGACCGCGCGGGCGTGGAGCTGATCGCCGAAGGCGCCGCAAGCAGGAGCGACGGGCGCGGCGTGCGGCTGAAGGCGGCCGACGCGGCGCGCGCGCTGACGGCGCAGACGGCGGACGAGGCGGAGCGGCGCTGATGTCCGCAGTCGCGCTCCTGCTGCTGTGCGTCGCGGCGCTGCTGGCCGTGGCGGCGGCGTGCGTCGCCCTCGCCGCGCGGCGCCACGACGGGGCGTCGGCGACACGGTGGATTTATGGCGCGACGCTGGCGGTCTCGGGCTTCGGCTTTCTGGTCGCGCTGACGGCGCTGCTGGGCGCGCCCGGCGCGCCGTCGCGGATCACGCTGCCGCTGGGTCTGCCATGGATCGGCGCGCGTTTCCGGGTGGATGCGCTGGCGGCGTTCTTTCTGATGGTGGTCAATCTCGGCGGCGCGCTGGCGAGCCTCTACGCGCTCGGCTATGGCCGCCACGAGGAGACGCCCTATCGGGTGCTGCCGTTCTATGCGGCGTTTCTGGCGGGCATGAACCTTGTCGTGCTCGCCGACGACGCCTTCTCGTTCCTGCTGGCGTGGGAGTTCATGTCGCTGGCCTCATGGGCGCTGGTGATGACCGGCCACCGCGAGCCTCAGAACACCCGCGCGGGATACGTCTATCTGATGATGGCGGGCTTCGGCGGCTTTGCGCTGTTGCTGGCGTTCGGCCTGATGGCGGGGGCCGAGGGCGGCTATGCGTTCGACGCCATGCGCGCGTCCGGCCACCCGCCGCTTGTCGTGGCGCTGGCGCTGGCGCTGACGCTGGTCGGCGCGGGATCGAAGGCGGGGCTGGCGCCGCTGCATGTGTGGCTGCCGCTGGCGCACCCGGCGGCGCCCAGCCATGTCTCGGCGCTGATGAGCGGCGTGATGACCAAGGTGGCGGTCTATGGCTTCATCCGCATCGTGTTCGACCTGCTGGGCGAGCCTGCGTGGTGGACCGGCATGATCGTGCTGGCGCTGGGCGGCGCGACGGCGGTGCTGGGCATCCTGCACGCGCTGATGGAGAGCGACCTCAAGCGGATGCTGGCCTACAGCACGATCGAGAACATCGGCGTGATCTTCGCCGGGCTGGGGCTGGCGCTGGCGTTCAGGGCCAACGGCATGGACGCCCCCGCCGCGCTGGCGCTGACGGCGGCGCTGTTTCACGTCCTCAACCACTCGTTCTTCAAGAGCCTGCTGTTCTTCGGCGCGGGCGCGGTGCTGACCGCAACCGGCGCGCGCGACATGGAGAAGCTGGGCGGGCTGATCCACCGGATGCCGGCGACCGCCGTGGTTTTCCTCGTCGGCTGCGTGGCGATCTCGGCGCTGCCGCCGCTGAACGGCTTCGCCTCGGAATGGCTGCTGTTCCAGGCGATCATCGAAAGCCCCGATCTGACGCAATGGGGCCTCAAGATCATGGTGCCGGCGGTGGGCGGGATGCTGGCGCTGGCGGCCGCGCTGGCGGCGGCGTGTTTCGTGCGCGCCTACGGGATCGCGTTCCTCGGCCAGCCGCGTTCGGCGCTGGCGCGCGACGCGCATGAGGTGGACGGTTTCTCGCGCGCGGCGATGGCGGCGCTGGCGGGGTTGTGCGTGCTGGCCGGCGTGCTGCCGGGGCTGGCGATCGACGCGCTGTCGCCGGTCGCGCTGAGCCTGGGCGGCGCGCGGATGCCGATGCAGGGCGCGGTCGCGTGGCTGTCGATCATCCCCATCGCCGAAAGCCGCAGCAGCTATAACGGGCTGCTGGTGCTCGTGTTCATCGCGTTCTCGGCGACGCTGGCGGCATGGGCGGTGCATCGCTTCGCGTCGCGCGCGCTGCGCCGGGCGCCCGCCTGGGGCTGCGGCTTTCCCGACGTGGACGCGACCATGCAGTACACCGCCGCCAGCTTCGCGCAACCGCTGCGCCGGGTGTTCGGGACGATGGCGTTCGCCGCCTGCGAGCGGGTGGACATGCCCGCGCCGGGCGACACCCGCCCGGCCAGCCATCGCACCGAGGGCCGCGACCGGATATGGGACGCGCTCTATGCGCCGCTCACCGGCGCGGTCCAGACCGCCGCCGAGCGGCTCAACGTGCTGCAATTCCTCACCATACGGCGCTATCTTAGTCTCGTGTTCATCGCGCTGGTGGCGCTTCTGACGGTGCTGGCGCTATGGACCTGATCCTCGGGCTGTTCGTGCAGGGCGCTCAGATGGCGCTGGTGCTGGCGCTGGCGCCGCTGCTGACGGGGGTCGTGCGCAAGGCCAAGGCGCGGCTGACGCGGCGCGTCGGGGCCTCGCTGTGGCAACCCTATCGCGACCTCGCGCGCCTGATGCGCAAGGAGGTCGTGCTGGCGGAGAACGCCTCGTGGCTGTTCCGCGCCGCGCCCTACATGATCTTCGCCGCGACCTGGGTCGCCGCCGCGCTGGTCCCGACCTTCGCGACCGGGCTGACCTTCAGCTGGACCGCCGACCTGATCGCGATCGTGGCGCTGCTGGGATCGGCGCGGTTCTTTCTCGCGCTGGCGGGAATGGACGTCGGCACCGCTTTCGGCGGCATCGGCGCCAGCCGCGAGGTGATGATCGCCTCGCTGGCGGAGCCCGCGATGCTGATGATCATCTTCACGCTGGCGCTGGTCGCCGGTTCGACCCAGCTCTCCACCGTGGCGGCGCAGATGGCGACCCCGGCGGTGGGCCTGCGCTTTTCGCTGGGGCTGGCGCTGGTCGCGCTGGCGGTGGTGGCGCTGGCCGAGAACGCGCGCATCCCGGTGGACAACCCCGCCACGCATCTTGAGCTGACCATGGTGCATGAGGCGATGGTGCTGGAGTATTCCGGCCGCCATCTGGCGATGATCGAGCTGGCCGCGCATCTGAAGCTGCTGCTCTATCTCTCGCTGATCGCCTGCGTGTTCGCGCCGTGGTCGCTGGCGGCGCCGGGCGACGGCGTCGGCGCGCATCTGTGGGGCGTTCTGGCCTGGATCGGCAAGCTGGGCCTTGGCGGCGCGCTGCTGGCGCTGTTCGAGACCTCGATCGCCAAGATGCGGGTGTTCCGCGTGCCGCAGTTTCTCGGCGTCGCGCTGATGCTGGGTCTGCTGGCGACGCTGCTGCTTTTCGTATCGCGGAGCCTGTGATGGGCGGTCTGGCCTTCGACGTCGCGCATCTGCTGGCCGGTGGGCTGGTGCTGGTCAGCTTCATGATGCTGTATCAGGATCGGCTCTATGCGCTGATCAACATCTACGGGCTGCACGCGCTGGCGCTGACGCTGTCGGTGGCGTGGCAGGCGTATATCCAGGACGCGGGCCATCTTTACGTGACGGCGGCCATCGCGCTGATCTTCAAGGCGATCGTCATCCCGCTGGCGCTGATGCGCATCGTGCGCCAGTTCGGCATCCACCGCGAGATCGAGACCGCCGTGGGCATCGGGCCGACCATGCTGGCCGGCATGGGCCTT
>CAZOZE010000196.1:0-3560 GCA_964584215.1 uncultured Rhodobacterales bacterium | reverse complement strand
GGCTTGTGCTGGTTGCGCAGCATCAGCATGTGGGGCTTCGGCACCTGATCCCAGGGGAACACCTCCGACAGGCACGGATCGAGCCTGCGCTCGATCATCAGCTGGTTGGCGGCGGAGGCCTGCTTGAGGTTGGCGAAGTGGCTGCCCTGCACGCGCTTCTGGTGCATCCAAAGATAGCGCACGTCGAAGGTGAGGTTATAGCCGGTGGTGCCGGCGCAGATCACCACCATGCCGCCGCGCTTGACCACGAACACGCTGACCGGGAACGTCGCCTCGCCGGGGTGCTCGAACACCATATCGACGTTGACGCCCTTGCCGGTGATGTCCCAGATCGCCTTGCCGAACTTGCGGGTCTCGTCGAACCAAGCCTTGTATTCCCGCGTGTTGACCTTGGGCATCTGGCCCCAGCAGTTGAAATCCTTGCGGTTGATGACGCCCTTCGCCCCCAGGCTCATCACGAACTCGCGCTTGTCCTCCTCCGAGATCACGCCGATCGCGTTCGCCCCGGCGGTGTTGATCAGCTGGATCGCGTAGGAGCCGAGGCCGCCCGAGGCGCCCCACACCAGCACGTTCTGCCCCGGGCGCAGCTCATGCGGCATATGGCCGAACAGCATCCGGTAAGCGGTGGCGAGCGTCAGCGTATAGCAGGCGGATTCCTCCCAGGTCAGATGCTTGGGGCGCGGCATCAGCTGCTGGCTCTGGACGCGGGTGAACTGGCCGAAGCTGCCGTCGGGCGTCTCGTAGCCCCAGATGCGCTGGCTCGGCGAGAACATCGGGTCGCCGCCGTTGCACTGCTCGTCGTCGCCGTCGTCCTGGTTGCAGTGGACCACGACCTCGTCGCCCACCTTCCAGCGCTTCACCTTGTCGCCCACCGCCCAGACGATGCCAGAAGCGTCGGACCCCGCGATGTGATAGGGCTGCTTGTGGCCGTCGAACGGCGAGATCGGCGTGCCCAGCGCCGCCCAGACGCCATTATAGTTGACGCCCGCCGCCATCACCAGGATCAGCACGTCGTGGCTGTCGAGCTTTGGCGTGTCCACCACCTCAAGCTGCATGGCGGTGTCGGGCTCGCCGTGCCGCTCCCGCCGGATGCACCAGGCGTGCATCTTTGCGGGCACATGGCCCAGTGGCGGAAACTCGCCGACAGCGTAGAGATCTTTCGGCGGCGCGAGGGCGGTGTCGAGGGCGGCCATGGTTCCTCCGGCGTGGTCATTCGGGGTTGCGCAACAATCGGCAACATTTCTGCTCGGAGGCTTTAATGACATTGCTGCGCGCTGGCGGCAATCCCTTTTTGTGCGCCGCACCAATTTGTGGGGCCGCAATCTGTTGGCCCCTGCCGTCGCGTGGCGTATCCCTTGGGTGATCCCTTTGGCCCGCGACGGGGGCGACCATGACGCAGACGATTCTCATCACCGGCGCAAATCGCGGCGTCGGCCTCGCGCTGGCGCAGGCGGCGGCGGCGCGCGGCGACACGGTGCTGGCGACGGCGCGGCGCCCCGAGACGGCGGCGGCGCTCGACCGCCTGCGCGCCGAGGGCGGCGACGTGAGCTGTCTTGCGCTCGACGTGACCGACCCCGCCAGCGCCGCCGCGCTGGCGCACAGGCTCGCCGGTCGCGCCATCGACATTGCGGTGTGCAACGCGGGCGCGCTGGCGGGGCGCGGCGGCCTCGACGATCCGGCCTACACGCGCGAAGCGTTCGAGCGGGTGCTGATGGTCAACGTCGCCGGGCCGTTCTTCACCGTGCGCGCGCTGGCGCCGCATCTGGCGCAGGCGCGGGGCAAGGTCGCGGTGATCACCTCGACGATGGGAACCTCGTCGCGCCCGCGCGGCGATTGTTACCTCTATCGCGCCTCCAAGGCCGCCGCGACCAACCTTGCGATGAACCTTGCGGTGGAGATGAAGCCGATGGGCGTCGCGGTCGGCGCCTATCATCCCGGCTGGGTGCGCACCGACATGGGCGGCGACGGCGCCGACATCAGCGCGCAGGAAAGCGCCGCCGGGCTGCTCGCCCGCTTCGACGCGCTGTCGCTGGCGACAACCGGCGTGCTGGAGGACTATCTCGGTCAGCCGCTGGCGTTCTGAGAAACCTCCTCCACCGCCTGCGTCATCAGCGCCAGTTCCCGCACCCCGCTCATGCGGTGGTCGGCGCCCTTGACCAGCGTCAGCCGCGCGTCGGCGCTCTCCAGATGCGCCAGCAGCCGCAGGCCCACGGCGACCGGCACATCGGCGTCCGCCGTTCCGTGCAGCAACCGAACAGGAAACGGCAGGCGCAGCGGCGAGCGCAGCACCAGCTGTTCGCGCCCGTCCTCGATCAGCCGCCGGGTGATCACGGTGGGCGCGTCGCCGTAGGGGTTGGGGATCTCGAACCGCCCGTCGCGCGCCATCGCCGCAGCTTGTTCGGGCGTCATCTCCGCCGCCATCGCGTCTTCGGTGAAGTCCGGCGCCGCCGCCACGCCGACAAGCCCCGCCACCCGCTCAGGCTGCGCGCGCGCCAGCAGCAGCGCGATCCAGCCGCCCATCGAGGAGCCGACCAGCACTTGGGGCCCCGCCGTCAGCCGCATCAGCGCCTCGCCCGCGTCGCGCGCCCAGTCGCCGATGCAGCCGTCCTCGAACCGGCCCGACGACGCGCCGTGGCCGGTATAGTCGAAGCGCAGGAACGCCCTGCCCGCCGCCCGCGCCCAGGCCTCCAGATGCGTCGCCTTGGTCCCGGTCATGTCGGAGGCGAAGCCGCCCAGAAACATCACGCCGGGCAACATCACGCCGGGTTTGCTTGCGCCCTCCCCGCGCGGCAAGGTTCTGTGATAGGCGATGCGTCGGGCGCCGTCGCAGAGCAGATAGTCGGGAGCAGTCATGGCCGTGATGTCCTCCGCTGAGGCGCATGAGCTTAGCGACGGCGGCGGACTGCGCAACGCCAGCCGCCCGCTGACCGTGCTTCAGGTGCTGCCGCGTCTCGACATCGGCGGGGTGGAGCGTGGCGCGCTGGAGATCGCACGCGCCATCGTCGAGGCGGGCGGGCGCGCCATCGTCGCCAGCGAGGGCGGCAGGCTGGCGGGGCGTCTGACCGGCATGGGCGCCGAGCTGGCGGTTCTGCCGATGGCGTCGAAGAACCCGCTGACAATTCTGGCCAACGCGGGCCGCCTCGCCCGGCTGATCCGGGCGCGCGAGGTGGATGTGGTGCACGCCCGCTCCCGCGCCCCGGCGTGGAGCGCGTGGCTGGCGGCGCGGCGCACGAAAACGCCGTTCGTCACCACCTGGCACGGCGTCTATGCCGAGAAGGAGCCGTTCAAGCGGCTTTACAACTCGGTGATGTGCAAGGGCCGCCCGACCATCGCCATCTCGCAGTTCGTCGCCGATCTGATCCGCGACCGCCACGGGATCGACCCGGCGCATCTGGTGGTGATCCCGCGCGGCGCCGACACCGCCGCTTTCGCCGAGGAGGCGGTCGGCGCCGAGCGCGCCATCGCGCTGGCGCGGGCCTGGGGCGTGGTCGAGGATTCGCGCCCGCTGGCGATGCTGCCGGGGCGGCTGTCGAAGTGGAAGGGTCAGGCCGGTTTCATCG
>CAZOZE010000195.1:0-3036 GCA_964584215.1 uncultured Rhodobacterales bacterium | reverse complement strand
GGCTCGGTCAACCAGTTCAACCACGCCTTCAAGCACTTCGGCTGGCAGGTGCGGTTTGTGGATTTCGAGGACCTCGACGCGCTGAAGGCCGCCATCGACGAGCGCACCAGGGCGGTTTACTGCGAAGCGATCGCCAACCCCGGCGGCTATATCACCGATCTCGCCGCCGCCGCCGACATCGCCCATGCGGCGGGGTTGCCGCTGATCGTGGACAACACCACCGCCACCCCCTACCTGTGCCGCCCGTTCGAGCATGGCGCCGATCTGGTGTGCCACTCGACCACAAAATATCTCTGCGGCCACGCCACCGCGATGGGCGGCATGGTGGTGGACAAGGGAAGCTTCGACTGGTCGGCCTCGGGCAAATACCCTGCGCTCAGCGCGCCTTGCGCCAGCTATCACGGGCTGAAATTCCACGAGACCTTCGGCCATCTCGCCTTCACCTTCTTCGGCATCGCGGTCACGCTGCGCGATCTGGGCATGTGCCAGGCGCCGATGAACGCCTTCGAGACGCTGATCGGGATCGAGACGCTGAGCCTGCGGATGGATCGCCACTGCGCCAACGCGCTGAAGGTGGCGTCGTGGCTGGAAAAGCGCCCGGACGTCAGCTTCGTCAGCTACGCGGGCCTGCCCTCCAGCCCCTGGGCCGCGCGGGCGAAGCAGTATTGCCCCAAGGGCGCCAGCGCGATCTTCACCTTCGGGCTGCGGGACGGCTATGACGCGGGCGTGCGGCTGGTGGAGGCGGTGGAGCTGTTCAGCCATCTCGCCAACCTCGGCGACACCCGCTCGCTGATCATCCACCCCGCCTCCACCACCCATCGCCAGCTCACGCCCGAGCAGCAGGCCAAGGCCAACGCGGGGCCGGAGGTGATCCGCCTGTCGATCGGCATCGAGGACGCCGACGACCTGATCGCCGATCTGGAGCAGGCGCTGGAGGCGAGCCGCTCCGTCGCCGCCATCTGAGGGCGGGGACGATGCTGCACGCCTATGCGCAGGCCGAGGGGCGGCTGACCCGGCTGGATGCCGACGACGCCGCCACGCTGCGCGGCGCGGTCTGGATCGACCTGATGAACCCCACGGCGGTGGAGGAGGGCACGGTCGCCGCCGCGCTGGCGCTGGCGGTGCCGACGCGCGAGGACATGGAGGAGATCGAGGTCTCGTCGCGGCTCTACACCGAGGATGGCGCCGCGTTCATGACCGTGACGCTTCCCTCGGACGCCGACACCGAGGCGCCGACGCTGAGCGCGGTCAGCTTCGTGCTGGCGCAGGGGCGGCTGCTGACCGTGCGCCACAGCGCGCCGCGCGCCTTCGAGACCTTTCCGATCCGCGCCGAGAAGGCGCAGCTCGGCTGTCTCGACGGCGAGGCGACGCTGCTGGCGCTGCTGGAGGCGGTGATCGACCGGCTCGCCGACATTCTTGAGCGCGTCGGGCGCGACATCGACGGGCTGTCGCGCAGCGTGCTGCGCCCGCCGCCGGGCGCGGCGCCGAAATCCGCCGACTTTCAGCGCGTGCTGCGCGGCGTGGGGCGCGAGGGCGACCTGATCGCCAAGGTGCGCGACAGCCTGCTGACGCTGACGCGGCTGTTCGGCTTTCTGGCGCAACTCTCCAGCCCCAGCCTTGCGGCCAGAGAGGGGCGCGCCCGCGTCAAGACGCTGACCCGCGACGCCCGCTCGCTCAGCGAACACGCCGACTTCCTCAACCAGCAGATCACTTTCCTGCTCGACGCCACGCTGGGACTGATCAACATCGAGCAGAACGCGATCATCAAGACCTTCTCGGTCGCCGCCGTGGCGTTCCTGCCGCCCACCCTGATCGCCTCGATCTACGGCATGAACTTCGAGGTGATGCCGGAACTGTCGTGGCCGTTCGGCTATCCGCTGGCGCTGGCGCTGATGGTTGTGTCGGCGGTGGCGCCGCTGCAGTATTTCAAGCGGCGCGGCTGGCTCTGACCCCGCGCCATTCTTCGGGAGAGACGCCGATGCGCCGCGCCGCCCTGACCCTGACCGCGCTTCTGCTCGCCGGCGCCGCGCTGGCGCAGGCGGCGCCGCCCCCCGGCGTCGCCGCCACGCCCGCGACGCCAGCCGCGACGCCAGCCGTGGCGCCAGCCGGGGCGACCGCGCCGGACGGGGTTGCGACGAAGGGGGTTGCGACGAAGGGGGTTGCGGCTGGGCCGGGCGGGATCGTCTGCGGCGAGCCATATGTGATCCGGCGCGGCGACACGCTGCAGCGCCTCGCGGTGAAGGTCTATGGCCCCGACGCCACCTGGCATGCGCTGTGGGCCGCGAACCGGAAGCGGCTGGGCCTTGGCGACCCATCGCTGATCGAGATCGGCCAGACGATCATCGCGCCCTGCCCGATTTCGGTGGAGGATGCGCTGCAGGCGCAGGCCGAAGCGGCGGCGGCGCAAGCCGCCGGGCAGCCCGCGCCCGACGCGGTATCGAGCGGCGATCCGCGCCCCGCGCTGACCGTCGTGCGGCTTCCCGCCTCGCCGCTGGCGCAGGCGATCGCGCTGCGCGCGCTCCGTGAAACGCTCGGCGCAAGCGGTTTCGGCGTCGCCGACGCGCCGGACGCCGACGCCAGCGCCACGGGGCTGCTTTTTCCGCTCGCGCGCCCGGACTGCGCGGCGGACGGCGCGGCGGACGGCGCGATGGCGCCGGAGGCGGCGGCGGTTTGCGCGCGCTATCTGTGGTCGGCGCCATTGCTGGAGCAGACGCTGGTCTGGCACGCCCGCGCCGATGCGGAGCCGCTGACGACCAAGGCCGCGCTGGCGGGCCTGCGGGTCTGCCGCGCCGACAGCGCGCCGCGCATCGCCCTCGCCGCGCCGCCGGACGCGCGGATCGAGGACGGCGGCCCGACGCGCGCCTGTCTTGCGGCGGTCGCCGAGGGCCGGGCCGATGTCGCCGTCTCCGCGGCGATCGCCGCCGACGCCGCGCTGCGCGACCCCGCGCTCGCCGCCGCGCTCGCGGAGCAGCCCGCGCTCACCACGCCGGTCACGCTCGCCGCCGCCGCGCCGAAAGACGACCCTCTGGCGCGCGC
>CAZOZE010000194.1:0-13888 GCA_964584215.1 uncultured Rhodobacterales bacterium | reverse complement strand
GCCGCGAAATCGGCGCCGGGCGGCACGGCGAACAGGCGGGGGCCGGGGGTGGCGAACAGCACCGCGTCACCTCCCCCGCAGCGCAGCGTCGGCGACGGCCAGACCCTCGGGCGTGCCGACATCGACCCATCCGCCGCGATGGACCACGGCGAACAGCCGCCCGCGCGCCAGCAGCCGGTCCCAGATCAGGTTCATCGAGAACGCTCCCTCTGGCGCGTCGTCGAAGGCGCGCGGCGCCACGATCTGCGCGCCGGTATAGACCAAGGGCGCGCTGTCGCCGCTGCGCCGCGCGGGCCGCCCGTCCGGCCCCAGCGAGAAATCGCCCGCGCGTCCATAGGCCAGCGCGTCGGCGCGCCGCACGAGCAGCAGCAGCGCGTCCATCCGCGCGCCGTCCCACGCCTGCGCCAGCGCGGGCGCGGGTGCCGGGCCGGTCCAGACCGCGTCGGCGTTCACCGCGAGGAACGGCGCCGCCCCCAGCAGCGGCAGCGCGCGGCGCAGCCCGCCGCCGGTCTCAAGGATCGCGTCGCTTTCATCGGAGATCACGATCTCGGGCGCCGTCCGCCCGGCCAGATGCGCGCGCACCTGATCGGCCAGATAATGCACGTTCACCACCACGCGGCCCGCCCCGCCCGCCGCGCAGGCGTCGATGGCGAGGTCGAGCAGCGTGCGCCCGGCGACCTCCAGCAGCGCCTTGGGGCGATGGTCGGTGAGCGGGCGCATCCGCGTGCCGAAACCCGCCGCCAGCACCATCGCGGCCTGCGGCGCGCTCACCCGCCGGGGCTCCGCACCCGCGCCAACGCCGCCGCGTCCGGCGCAGGCAGCCAGCGCCCGACCCAGGCCGCCAGCGGCGCCAGCGCCGGGTGGCGCAGATCTTCCCACAACACCCGCCACACGCGCGGCAGATGCGCCAGATGCCCCGGTTTGCCGTCGCGCCGCGCCAGCCGCGCGAACACGCCCATGATCTTGAGACAGCGCTGCGCCGACAACGCGGCGGCGTCGCGCGCAAAGCTCTCCGCGTCAAAGCCCGGACCTTGCGTGGCGGCGTAGGCGGCGCGCATCGCCGCCGCCACGCCCACGTCGCGCCGCGCGTCGCCCAGCAGCGAGACCAGATCATAGGCGGGCGACCCGATGCGCGCGTCCTGATAATCGAGCAGCCCCACCCGCGCCACGCCCGCGCGACCGGGCAGCCACAGCAGGTTTTCGGCGTGAAAATCCACCAGCGCCAGCGCGCGCCGGTCCTGCGCCGCATCGGCGGTGGCCGCCGCCGCCAGCGCCGCGAACTCCGCCTTCGCGTCTGCGCTCAGCGTCGCGCCCGCCGACGGCGCCCACCAGTCCGCCGCCAGCCGCGTCTCGCGCGCCAGCATCGCGGCGTCATAGGGCGGCGGCGCGTGGACGCAGCCCCAGCCGGAGACCTGTCGCGGCGGCGCCAGCGCGTGCAGCGCCGCCAGCGCCTCGACGGCGGCCGCGTAGAGCGCGCCCTCAAGGGCCGGATCGCGCGCGCAGACCCGCGCGAACAGCGCGTCGCCAAGATCCTCCAGCAGCGCGAACCCCGCCTCGGCGTCGAGCGCGCAGATGTCCGGCGCGCTGAACCCCTCTGCGCGCAGCCAGCCGGTCATCGCGGCGAAGGGGCGCACCTCCTCGCCCTGCGCGGGGTCGGCGTCCATCAGCACCGCGCCCGCGCCGCCCGGCCCGCCGCTCAGCCGCCAATAGCGCCGGGGCGAGGCGTCGCCCGCCATCGCCGCGACCTGCGCGCCGCCCCAGCCCGCCGCGGCGAAGAAGGCGCGCGCCGCCGCCGCGCGACCGCTCACGCGCTGCGGGCGGCGTCCAGCGCCGCCTCCCATCCCCCGCCCAGCGGCGTGAGCGTCAGGGTGCGCCCCTCGCCCGCCCCCCTCTCGCCCGCGTCTCCCGCGCCCGCGTCGAAGTCCAGCGCGGCGCGCAGCGCGCGGCGCGGCGCCAGCGGGCCGAGGCGCTCAGGCCACTCAACAAGACAGATCGCCTCGTCGAACGCCTCGGTCAGCCCAAGCTCCCACACCTGCGCCGGGTCGGTGAGGCGATAAAGATCGGCATGCCATATCTCGGCTGCGCCATCGTCATAGACCTGCGTCAGCGTGTAGGTCGGCGAGGGGATGTCGCCCGCCGCCGCCCCAAGCCGCGCCGCGATCACCGCGCGCGCCAGCGCCGTCTTGCCCGCCCCGAGCGGGCCTTGCAGCAGCACGCTGTCGCCGGGGCGCAGCGCGCGCGCCAGCGCGGCGCCGACGCGCTCGGTCGCGCGCGGGTCGGGCAGCGGCAGGGTGATCGGATCCGGCTCGGCCATGCGCCACGGTCTAGCGCGGGCCGCGCGCCGCCGAAAGCCCCGCCATGCGGCGGCGGGCGCAGGGCCCGATCACACGTCGGCAAGCCGGCACACGACGCGCGCCAAGTCGGCGCTGACCACGATCTCGCCGCCATGCAGCTCCGCCGCGCGCCGCGCCAGCGTCAGACTCGGCGAGCCTGCGTCCGCCGCGCCGAGGCCGGAGCAGGCGCACCAGATCTCGGTGAGGTCGTCGTGATGCGCCGCCCCTGCCGCCAGCATCTCGCCCGGCGCGGCGACGGCGGCGGCGTGCGCCAGCATGTTGAACAGCAGCTGACGAATCCGCGCCGGATCGCCGCGCATCGTCGCGTCCTCGGGCACGGCGCTGAGGTCGATCGTCGCGTCGCGCTCGCGCAGCCGCCGCTCCAGCAACCCGGCGGCGCCGCGCAGCACCGCCATGAGCGACACCTCGTTGACCTGCAGACCGGCGGCGCGCGAGCCGGTCGAGACCACGTCGGCGAGGCTCTCGATCCCCTCCAGCAGCCCGTCGGAGGCTTCGCGGATGTTCTCCAGATAGCTGCGCTGCGCCTGCGACACCGCGCCGACGCGATTCTCCAGCAGCAGTTCCGCAAACCCGATGATCGCGTTCAGCGGCGTGCGCAGCCGGTGCGAGATCTGGTCGAGCAGCGCGTTGCGCATGTCGGCGGCGCTCTCCAGCGTGTCGGCCCGCTCGCGCAGCGCATGCGCGATGCGCTCGCTGTCGGTGATGTCGGAGAACACCGCCAGCGTCGAGCCGTCGGGCATCGGCGCGATCCGCGCCATCAGGATGCGCCCGCTGGACAGGCTGACCCGCCCGCTCCACGGCGCCCGCGCGCCGACGCCCGAGACCGCTTCGCGGATGCGCTCCCACACCGGGTCCGCGCCGGTCAGCGGGCGGCAGGCGGCGGCGATGTCGGAGACGTGGCGCGGCGCGTCGTCGAACTGGGCGCCCAGCCGCCACAACGCCGTGAAGGCCGGGTTCGCCATGCGGGTCTGGCCGTCCGGCCCCAGCACCACCACGCCGTCGGCCAGCGTGTCGAGCGTGGCGCGGCGCACCTCCACCGCCGTCGAGCGCCAGCGCTGCATGGCGATCGCCTCGGTCACATCCTCGAAGATGAAGGCGATGCCGCCCAGCGAATGGGGCTTGCCGACCACATGGATGCTGCGCCCGTCCGGCAGCTCCCACCGCTCCTCGTAAGACGCCTTCGACACGTCGTCGAACAGGGTGAAAAGCTGCGCGCGCCAGGCGGGATAATCGGCCTGCTCGGGCAGCTGGCGCGCCTCGCGCAGCCGGTCGAGCGTCTCGCGCAGGGTGGGGCGGGCGGCGAACCACGCCGGGTCGGCGCCGAACAGCTCGGCGACCGCAGGGTTGGCCAGCGTCAGACGGCGCGAGCGGTCATAGATGGCGAGACCGGTGCGCAACTGGGCGAAGGTCTCGGTCACGGTCTCGACAAAGCGGCTCAGCACCGCGCCCTGCGCGCCGGTGGCCGCACCGTTCGCAGCGTTCGCAGCGACGGCCAGCACGTCGCCGCCCTCAGCGGAAATGGGAACGATCGCCGCGTCCGCCGGCGGCGTCCCGCCCTCCTGGCCCTGAGCCGCCCTGCTGGCCCAGACCGTCTCGCCCGCCGCCGTGCGCCGCCAGACCGGCGCCTGCGCCGCGTCCAGCGCCGCGCGCAGCGCCGCCGCCTCGGCGCGCGCCGCGGCCGCCTCGCTCTCCGCCGCCGTCAGCGCCGCCGCGTGCGCGGTGATGTCGGTGAACACCAGCAGACAGTCGCCGCCGGTCGGCTCGGCGGTGAGGTCGAACACCCCCTCGCCCTCAAGCCGCACGCGCCGCCGGAACGCGACCCCACGCACGATGAGCGCGTCGAGCGCCTGCGCCGCCACCGCGTCGCTGAGCGCGAGCTTTTCGCGCAGCAGCGTCGCCGGCGCCCCCCGCTGCGCGGCCTCCGCAAACAACGCGCGCGCCGAGGCGGAGGCGGCGACGACCCGATCGCGGGACAGGCGGATCGCGACCAGCGCCGGCGGCGGATCGCCCGCCGTCCCGGCCCCGATCCAGCCCAGCAGCGCGGACACGACCCGCGCGGCCGCGCCGCCGGCGGCGCGGAGCGGGCCCTCAACTTCGCGCGGCTGTCGCTCCGTCACGTTGACCACTGCGCCCCCTGCCCCGCGTCGAAAGCAATTTGCGGCTAAACTATGGCGCACCCGCACAAGGATCAGAACACAATCTTGGATTGTGCGCTCAAATGCCCTGCGCGGTGTTGCGTTCAAAGCGCGGATTGGGGCCGAGGGCGGGGCGGCGCTCGGCGCGCTCGGCGATCACCGCGTCGCGCGGCCAGATCGCCGCCACCACCGCGCCGCCGGGGTCGGCGCCGCCCGCGCCATTGGTGAACACCACCCGCGCGCCGCTGCGCTCAAGCAGCGTCTTGGCGATGAACAGTCCAAGGCCCATGCCCTGATAGGCGCCGTCGTGCTCGGGCTTGCGGCTGCGGCCCCGCGTGGTGACGTAAGGATCGCCCAGCATCGACAGCACCTCGGGCTTGAAGCCGGGCCCGTCGTCGGAAACCGCGATGCGCAGGGTGGATTCGCGCTCGCGCGCATCCACCCAGATCGTCGTCGCCGCGAAATCCACCGCGTTCTGCACCAGATTGCGCAGCCCCTGGATGATCTCGGGGCGGCGCGCCAGCATCGGCTGCGCCTCGCCCGCCTCCGAGGCCGGGGCGCCGTTGATGCGGAACACCACGGTCTTGCCGCGCAGGCGGTGCGGACCGGCGGCCTCCTCCATCACCGTCAGCAGCGGGGCATGCTCCATGTGCGCGTCGCTGCGCCCGCCTTCGCTGAGGTCGCGCAGGATCTCGCGGCAGCGGTCGGCCTGGGCGCGCAGCAGCGCCAGATCCTCGGCGTGTTCGGGCTGGTTCTTCAGCTCGCGCGCCAGTTCCCCCGAGATCAGCTTGATGGTGGCGAGCGGCGTGCCCAGTTCATGCGCCGCCGCCGCCGCCAGCGCGCCGATCGCGGTCAGCCGCTGCTCACGCGCCAGCGCCAGCTGCGCCGCCGACAGCGCATCGGCCATGCGCGCGGTCTCCATGCCGATGCGCCGGGTATAGACCGCCGTGAACACGATGCCGACGGTGATCGCCGCCCAGATGCCCAGCAGATAAAGGTCGGGCGGGCGCAGCGTGGCGCCATCCGCAAAGATCAGCGGGCGGTGCGCCACCAGCAGCAGCGTGGTCGCCGCCATCGCCGCCGACGCGAGGATCAGCGTCGAGCGCAGCGTCAGCACCGACGCCGCGATGGTCACCGGGGCCAGCAGCAGCACGGCGAACGGGTTGGTCAGCCCGCCGGTCAGCGCCAGCAGCGTCGAGGCCTGGGTGATGTCGAACAGCAGCGACAGCATCGCGTCGCGCTCATTGAGCCGTTTCGAGGCCGGGTGCAGCCGCGTCAGCACCATGTTGACCAGCGCCGGGACCACGATGACCGCAAAGCACCACCCCACCGGCAGCGCAAAGCCGAAGCCGAACGCCGCCGCCGCCACCGCCGCCGCCTGCCCCGCCAGCGCGACCCAGCGCAGAGTGATGAGGGTGCGCAGCCGCACCCAGCGCCCGCGCGCCTCGGGATCGCCGACCGAAAGCGGGTCCGCCGCCCGGATCATCGCGCCGCCGAAGCGGCGCGGGCGGGATCGGGCGGCGCGTCCGTCCGCGCGCCGAACAGCGCCGAGCCGACCCGCACATGGGTCGCGCCCTCCGCGATCGCCGCCTCGAAATCGCCGCTCATGCCCATCGACAGACCCGCCACGCCGTTGCGTTCGGCGATCGCGCGCAGCAGCGCGAAATGCGGAACCGGGTTTTCGCCGTCGGGCGGTATCGCCATCAGCCCGGCGACGGTCAGGCCGTACTCGGCGCGGCAGGCGGCGATGAAGGCGTCGGCCCCGGCGGGAGACACGCCCGCCTTTTGCGGCTCCGCCCCGGTGTTGACCTGCACGAACAGCGTCGGCGCGCGGCCCGTGGCGGCCATGGCGTCGGCCAGCTTCGCCGCCAGTTTCGCACGATCCAGCGTCTGGATCGCGTCGAACAGCGCCACCGCCTGCCGCGCCTTGTTGGTCTGCAACGGGCCGATCAGGTGCAGCGCGACGCCGGGATAGCGCGCCGTCAGCGCGGGCCACTTGCCCGCCGCCTCCTGCACGCGGTTCTCGCCGAACACGCGCTGGCCGGCGTCCAGCACCGCCTCGACGCGCGCGAGCGGCTGAACCTTGGAGACCGCGATCAGCGTGACGGCGCCCGGATCGCGCCCCGCCGCAACCGCCGCCGCCGCAATCCGCGCCCTGATCCGCTCAAGCTGCATCGCGTCCCCCGAAACGACATCGTCACAGCGGGACTTAGCGCATGGACGACGCGGTTAGAAGTCCAGCCGCATCGACATGCCCGCCGACACGGCGCCCGCGTCGCGCGCATCGGCGGCGTTGTTCGGCGCCTGCGCGTCGTCGCCGAACGCCACCACGCCGCCGACGCGAAGGCCAGGCGTCAGGGCATAGGACGCCTCGACGCTGGCCCCGGGTTGCGCGCCTGCGCCTGCGCCGGTCTCGACGCCCAGCGACACCGCGCCGCCGAGCGTCCATGCGCCTGCGGCCACCCTCGCGCCGAACGATACCGTGTCGTCGTCGGCGCCGTCGCGCCGGGCGTAGCGCCCGCTCAGATCGACGCCCAGCGCGCTCACCGTCGCACCGAAGGCGACGCCCTCGGTCGCGCGGGCGGCGTCGTCCATCAGCAAAGCGCCGGACAGCCCAAGCCCGGCGTCGAAACCGAGCGCCCGCTCCACCACCTCATCCCAGCGCGCGCCCAGAGCCAGCACCCGGCCCCGTTCGTCCGCCGCGATGGCGGAGGATCGCAGCGCCTCGGCGGCGGCGACGCGCGGGGTGAAATGGCCGATGCGCACCGGCGCGTCGGCGCCGCCGCGCACCGTCACGTCGAAGGTCGGCACAAGACCGGGCGACGCCGTCTGCGCGACCGCAGGCGCGGTCAGCGCACAGCCGAGCAGCACCCCCGCCAGTCCGATCGTCCGCATCCGCCAGCTCCCTGTCGTGTCGTCTTCACTTTAGCGCACAACGCGCGAGGCATCTGCTCTATTCCACAGATAGGGAAATACATATCGCGCCGCGACACGAAATTGGCGCACGATCTTGTCATCGGCGATGCGCCTCACGCGGCGCGCCCGCCGCCCGCGCGCCGCCGCCGCCGCGCCCCGTCCCCCGGCGTCGCCTCGAACAGCGCGGCGAGCTGTTCGGTGAGCGCGCCGGCCAGCTGCTCGACGTCGGTGATGGTGACCGCGCGGCTGTAATAGCGGGTCACGTCGTGGCCGATCCCGATGGCGATAAGCTCCACCGCGCGCCGCCGCTCGATCATCGCGATCACGTCGCGCAGGTGGCGCTCCAGATAATTCGAGGGGTTCACCGACAGCGTCGAATCATCCACCGGCGCGCCGTCCGAGATCACCACCAGGATCTTGCGCTGCTCGGGCCGGTTCTGGAGCCGCTTGTGCGCCCATTCCAGCGCCTCGCCGTCGATGTTCTCCTTGAGCAGCCCCTCGCGCATCATCAGCCCAAGGTTGCGCCGCGCCCGCCGCCACGGCGCGTCGGCCGCCTTGTAGATGATGTGGCGCAGGTCGTTCAGCCGCCCCGGATTGGCGGGGCGGCCCGCTTTCAGCCACGCCTCGCGCGCCTGGCCGCCCTTCCACTGCCGCGTGGTGAAGCCGAGGATCTCGACCTTGACCTGACAGCGCTCCAGCGTGCGCGCCAGCACGTCGGCGCAAATCGCGGCGATCGAGATCGGGCGGCCGCGCATCGAGCCGGAGTTGTCGAGCAGCAGCGTCACCACGGTGTCGCGGAATTCGGTGTCCTTCTCGACCTTGAAGCTGAGCGGCGTGGTCGGGCTGACCACCACGCGCGCCAGCCGCCCGGCGTCGAGGATGCCTTCCTCGAGATCGAAGCGCCACGCGCGGTTCTGCTGGGCCTGAAGGCGGCGCTGCAGCTTGTTGGCCAGCCGCGACACCGCGCCCTTCAGCGGCTCAAGCTGCTTGTCGAGATAGCCGCGCAGCCGGTCGAGCTCGGCCTCGTCGCACAGCGCCTCCGCCGTCACCATCTCGTCCGCCGCCTTCGAGAACACCTTGTAATCGGGGCTGGCCTCGCTGTCGGGCGCGGGCGGCGGCGGCGGCGGCATGTCGCCCTCGTCGTCCTGCGCCGCCTCGGCGTCGTCGTCGGCGTCGTCCATCTCGTCGAACGAAACATCCGCCGAAGCCTGCCTGCTCTCCTGACTGCGCTGGTCGTCGGGGGCGTATTCCTGATCCTCGGGCTGCTCCTGCTCGTCCTCGCCGCCCTCCTCGGAGGGCTGATCCTCGGCGTCGTCCTCGCCTTCCTCCGGTTCGGCGTCGTCCTCGGCGTCGGGGTCTTCGCCCAGCTGGTCGGCGTAGCCCAGATCGGCGATCACCCGGCGGGCGGCCCTGGCGAAGGCCGCCTGATCCTCGGCGGCCTCGGCCATCCGGGGCAGGCTGTCGGCAGCCTTGTCGTCGAGAAACCCCTGCCACAGCGCCTGCACATTAGCGGCGCCCGGCGGCGTGGCGCGGCCCGAGATCTGCGCGCGCAGGGCGCTGGCGGCGGCCTCGGCCAGCGGCGCATCGTCGACCGAGCGCATCATCTCGAAGCCGCGCCGATTCGCCTCGTCGGCAAGCCGGGCGTCGAGGTTGTCGCCGACGCCCGGCATGGCGCGCGCGCCCAGCGCCTCACAGCGCGCCTTCTCGCAGGCGTCATAGATCGCGCGCGCCATCTCGCCCGGCGGCGCATAGCGGGCGTGGGCGGCGTCGTCGTGATAGCGCAGCCGCAGCGCGGCGGCGTCGGCGGCGCCGCGCGCCAGCATCACCTCCGCCCGCGTCATCTTGCGCGACACCATCGGCAGGCGCAGCGTGTCGTTGGACAGGCCCGGCGGGTCGGCGGAATAGGTCACGCCCAGATCGGCGTCGCCCGCCAGCGCCCGCGTCGCCTCCGCCAGCGCCTTTTTGAACGGCTCCGCGGGGTTGTCGGCCTTGCCGGTCATGGGGTTATGACCTTTCTCACCCGATCATTCCACGCAACTTTCATATCGGTTTTTATGTCCACTGAAGAAAGCAGCTCCACAATATTCCGGGTGAACGTCGATCTTCCCGCCGGGCCGATAGAGCCAAGCATAGGAACCAGCCAAGCGGTTAGATCAATTAACGAAATATCATGTCCCTGCGCGAAATACGCGCGGGCCGCCGCGCGCGCATCTTCGGTCGGCGGGGCGGCACCGTGCAAGAAGATATAATCGTTCTGAGCGCTCGGGGCGATCTTGGTCGCAAATGTCGCCCGCACACGCGCGCCATCGATGGGGCGTTCTGTGATCTCGATTGACAACAGGACCGTCCCTTCGCGCCTGACGGTCACATCGCCCCCCACGCCGCTCGCCGCATCCGAAACATTGATGCCCTGCCAGTCGATGCTCCAGCCAAGCTGGAAACGCCCATCCAACGCCCGAAGCGCAGCCACGCAAAGCAACACTGGAAACAGACCGCCGCTGGGCGTCGCAAGCAGGGATCGCGCCAGATCGATGTGCTGATCAAGACTCAAGCGGTTGACGTGGACAAGCGGCACAGACGCCGCATTTCGCAGAGATATGAAACCACGAAGCAGTGTGCGTAGCATTGCTTGCGCGTCCGAAATTGAAGCACTGCGCAAATGCTCGATAAATTCAAGCATAGCTTCGAAGGCTTTTTTGTCGCGAAGGCCTAAAGCAGTTTCAGGGATGAGCCTGATATTTCGCCGCAGCGCAGATAGATATGGACCTTTAGAGCAGGGCATCTCCTTATCGCGAAGAAATGGATTGATTACCTTCTCGTCAAGCGTTCGCCCATTGAAGGCATATTCGCCTTGATTCATGTAAGGAAGGCGAATGTCGATGTCCTTGTCCAGTATCCGTGCGACGCAACAGCCAAGCAGAGCTTCGCGAAAAGCTTGGGTGGTAGATTTCATCAAGACTTGCGTCATCGTGTCCACTAAAACATGATCGTGAAAATCTGGATCTTTAATTTCAGTTTGCGCAAAACCAAACTGATTCTCAAGCTCGCTGAGCGCTGCACTATAATCGAGAACACGTCCCATGGCGAATCAGTAGTTCATCCAGAGGCATTCATAACGTATCTTCTTTATAGAATGCGCGCTTTTTCCGGGTGCATCGTAACGCCGCCACGACTTATACAGGGTGTCCATCAGGTCACACCGATATCCGGAAACGGCAGCTTTTCCCTCGACACGGCCAAGCGCAACGGCGAGAGCTATATGCTCATCATCCAGCATCTCAAAACCATAAGCCTTTGCGTCGCCGCGCGTCGTGTGCAGGTATGGTGGGTCGCAGTAGAAAAACGTGCCGGAAGCGTCGTAAAGTCGGATGATATCGAGCGCGGGTCGGTTCTCGATCTGAACACGGGCAAGCCTTTCCGCAATACCGGCCAGCGCCTCGACGCCGCCCAACCAGCGCGACACGACGCCCGACATGCCAGACCGCGTAGTGTTCTTGCAGTTGGCCCAGCGTCCCAGTGTCGCCGTTTGCGCAAGACCCGTGCGAGTCTGGCGCGCGCGCACATAAAAGCGGCGCGCGCGCTCAAGGTCGTTAATGCCGGACCGGCCACCATTAAGCGCAAGATAGAATTCTTCACGCGAAAACGGCGTCAGTGCGATCGCTCGTGCGATCTCCTCAGGCTTGTCGCGCAAAACGCGGAAAAAGTTGACTACCTCACCATCAATATCATTATATGTTTCAACTGCACTCGGCTCTCTGTTGATTAGAACCGCAGCAGATCCGGCAAATGGCTCACAATAATGATGGGCATCCGGCAAAAGTGGCAAGAGCCATTCGAGATGGCTGAATTTTCCTCCATACCAGCCGAATACTATTTTTTTTCTCCCTGAGGCATCACGCGACAGCGTTTTTGGCGTCGCCTCGGCCTGAGGTCTTTCAAGATAGATCGGTGATAGCCGCTTGGTCATACGAAGTCTCCCACCCTATCCCAGCGACACGCTCGCCGC
Organism: uncultured Rhodobacterales bacterium; assembly: GCA_964584215.1. Taxonomy (GTDB): domain Bacteria; phylum Pseudomonadota; class Alphaproteobacteria; order Rhodobacterales; family Rhodobacteraceae; genus Rubrimonas. Next base: position 2,477 of record CAZOZE010000194.1, on the reverse strand, counting down.
GCTTTCCGGCAGTTCCTCGCCAAAGCAGCGCTGATAGAACTCCGCCACCGTCTGGCGCTCCAGCTCGTCGCACTTGTTGAGGAAGCTCAGCCGGAAGGCGAAGCCGACGTCGCCGAAGATGCGCGCGTTCTCGGCCCAGGCGATCACGGTGCGCGGGCTCATCACCGTGGACAGATCGCCGTTCATGAAAGCCGAGCGCGTCAGGTCGGCCACCGTCACCATGCGCCCGACCGTGGTGCGGCCCTGCGGCGTGGCGGCATAGTCGGGGCACTTGGCCAGCACGATGTCCACCTCCGCCGCGTGCGGCAGGTAGTTGAGCGTCGCCACCAGCGACCAGCGGTCCATCTGGCCCTGATTGATCTGCTGAGTGCCGTGGTAGAGCCCGGTGGTGTCGCCGAGGCCGACCGTGTTGGCGGTGGCGAACAGCCGGAAATACGGGTGCGGCGTGATGACGGTGTTCTGGTCGAGCAGCGTCAGCTTGCCGTCGGTCTCCAGCACGCGCTGGATCACGAACATCACGTCGGGGCGGCCCGCGTCGTATTCGTCGAACACGATGGCGGCGGGGTTGCGCAGCGCCCAGGGCAGGATGCCCTCCTGAAACTCGGTCACCTGCACCCCGTCGCGCAGGCGGATGGCGTCCTTGCCGATCAGGTCGATGCGGCTGATGTGGCTGTCGAGGTTCACCCGCACGCAGGGCCAGTTGAGCCTTGCGGCCACCTGTTCGATGTGCGTCGATTTGCCGGTGCCGTGATAGCCTTGGATCATCACGCGCCGGTTGTGCGCGAACCCGGCGAGGATCGCCAGCGTGGTGTCGCGGTCGAAGCGATAGGTGGGGTCGAAGCCGGGCACCCGGTCGGTCGGCGCCGCGAAGCCCTTCACCGACATGTCGATGTCGATGCCGAAGGTCTCGCGCACGTCGAGGTCGACGGTCGGACTTTGATCGGGCGTGCTGGCGCCGTCGGCCATGGCGGTGTTCCTCATGTTCGGGTCGCGGCGCAGCATAGGGCGGGCGGCGGGCGACGCAAGGCGCCCGGGCGGGGCCGCCTACGCCTTGAAGCGCCGACAGTCCTTAACCTGCTCCCACGCCCACAGCACGCGGCGCAGCCGCCCTTCCTCGCGGCGGTCGCCGCCGTTCATGTCGGGATGGAGCCGCTTGACCATGGCGCGATACTTGCGCCGTATCTCGGCGCGGCTCTCCGTGGGGGATGCGCCCAGCACCTCCAGCGCGCTCATCACGTTTTGCGGCAGGCGCACCCGCTGCGGCGCGTCGGCGCGCCGCGCCCCGGGGTTGAGCGTGGCGTTCTGGCCGAGCACGTCGAGCGGGTCGGCGAAGCCGAATCGCTCCCACGCCCTGCCGTCGGCATGCGGCTCGGCGCCCAGCGGCGCCTGCGGCTGACGCCCGAAGCGCCAGGTCGGCCGCTCCCACAGCCGCGCGGCCTCGGTCTGCGCCTCGAAGGCGTTCTCGTCGAGGTTGGCGAAAAAGTTCCAGCGCGCGTTGTAGGCGCGCACATGATCCAGACAGAACCAGCGATAGCTGTTGAGATCGTCAGGGCCTTTCGGCGCGCGGTAGAGGCCGGGGCGGTCGCACTGCGGATCCTCGCACAGCCGCGCGGCGCTCTCGGCCACGCCGCTCAGCCCGCCGCGCCGCCGCGCGCGCCGCGCCTTGTCGGCGCTCACGCTGACGTCATACTCAAGGGGCGAGCGGGCGCGCATCGACAGTCTCTCCGGTGTTCTTGTCGGCGTCAGTCTAGCGCAGCGCGCGCACAGGCCAAGCAGGGGAAGCGGGCGAATGGGAAAAGTTGCGGCGGCGATGCGCGAAAAACTACAGGCGGCGTTCCAGCCGCAGGCGCTGGAGGTGCTGGACGAGAGCGAACAGCATCGCGGACACGGCGGCTGGCGCGAGGGCGGCGAGACGCATTTCCGGGTGCGCATGACCGCCCGCGCCTTCGACGGCCAGTCCCGCGTCGCCAGCCAGCGCGCGGTCAACAAGGTGCTGGCCGAGGAGCTGGCCGGGCCGGTCCACGCGCTGGCGCTGGAGCTGCGCGGCGCAGAGGCTTGACAGGCGGCGTGCCAGGCGGCGTGACAGGTGGCGGGGCGCCGCACCGCCTGACGCTGCGGGTCTATTACGAGGACACCGACTTCGGCGGGGTGGTCTATTACGCCAACTACCTGAAATTCATCGAGCGCGGCCGCACCGAGGCGCTGCGCGCGCGCGGCGTCGATCAGGGGCGGCTGAAGGCGGAGCAGGGACTGGCCTTCGTGGTGACGCGGGTCGGGATCGACTATCGCCGCCCCGCCGTGTTCGACGACCTGCTGACGGTGGAGACGCGCCTCGCGCGGCTGGGCGGCGCCTCGGTGGTGATGGAGCAGCGCGTCGCGCGCGGCGAGACGACGCTGGCTGAGGCTGAGGTGACGCTCGCGCTGGTCGATGCGTCGGGCAGGGCCGCGCGCCTGCCGCCCGCGCTGCGGCGGGCGCT
>CAZOZE010000193.1:0-10343 GCA_964584215.1 uncultured Rhodobacterales bacterium | reverse complement strand
CCTTGAGGAAGGTCAGCAGGTTCAGCGACGCCAGATTGCAGGCGGTGTCGTCGAGGAACATGTATTCCGAGCACGGGTTGGAGGCGCGGATCGGCCCGGCCTCGGGGCAGGTGTGCCAGTCGTTGATGGTGTCGTGATACTGCACGCCGGGGTCGGCGCAGGCCCAGGCGGCGTGGCCGATCTGGTCCCACAACTCCCGCGCGCTGACGGTTTTCGCCACCTTGCCGTCGGTGCGGCGGATCAGCTCCCACGGCGCGTCGGCCTCGACCGCCTTGAGGAAGGCGTCGGTCACGCGCACCGAGTTGTTGGAGTTCTGCCCCGAGACGGTGAGATAGGCCTCGCTGTCCCAGTCGGTGTCATAGGTCGGGAATTCGATGCCGGCGTAGCCTTGCGCCGCGTATTGCAGCACGCGCTTGACATAGGCGTCGGGGATCATCGCGCGGCGCGCCGCCTTGATCGCGGCCTTCAGCGCGGGATTGGTTTTCGGATCGGTGGCGTCGGCCTCGCGCCCGTCCCAGCCGCGGATCGCGGCGAACACTTCGTTGAGCAGCTTCTCGTGCATCCTGGAGCCGGCGACGAGGCTTGCGACCTTCTGCTCCTCCTTGACCTTCCAGTTGACGAACGCCTCGATGTCGGGGTGATCCATGTCGCAGATCACCATCTTGGCGGCGCGGCGCGTGGTGCCGCCCGACTTGATGGCGCCCGCCGCGCGGTCGCCGATCTTGAGGAACGACATCAGACCGGAGGACTTGCCGCCGCCCGCCAGCCCCTCGCTTTCGGCGCGCAGGCTTGAGAAGTTGGTGCCGGTGCCGGAGCCATACTTGAACAGCCGCGCCTCGCGGGTCCACAGGTCCATGATGCCGCCGTCGTTCACCAGATCGTCGGCGACCGACTGGATGAAGCAGGCGTGCGGCTGCGGGTGCTCATAGGCCGAGGCCGAGGCGGTCAGCGCGCCGGTCCGGTGATCGACGTAGAAATGGCCTTGCGACGGGCCGTCGATGCCGTAGGCCCAGTGCAGCCCGGTGTTGAACCACTGCGGGCTGTTGGGCGCCGCGCGCTGGGTGGCCAGCATGTGGCGCATCTCGTCGTAATAGGCCTGCGCGTCGGCCTCCGTCGAGAAATAGCCGCCCTTCCAGCCCCAGTAGGTCCAGGCGCCCGCCAGCCGGTCGAACACCTGCCTGGCCGAGGTTTCGCCGCCGGTGCGCTCAGCCTCCGGCAGCGCCGCCAGCGCCTTTTCATCGGGAACCGAGCGCGACAGCCACGCGGGCACGCCCTTTTCACGCAGCTTCTTCAGCCGCGCCGGCACGCCCGCCTTGCGGAAATACTTCTGCGCCAGCACGTCGGAGGCCACCTGGCTCCACGCGGCGGGAACCTCGATCCCCTCCAGCCGGAACACCACCGAGCCGTCGGGGTTGCGAATCTCGCTGGCGGTCTCGCGGAAGGCGACGCCGTCGTAGGGAGCGGCGTTTCCGGTGGTGAAACGGCGGGCGATCTGCATGGTCGGCATCCTTGACGCGGCGCCGGAAAGGCGCTGATTTCCTGATCCTCATGGCCGCGAACGCCAGCGCTGGGGGAGGCCCCAAGATGCTGTGGTCGACGACGCTTCGGTGACAATGTGTGGGATAGGCGCGGGTCCGGTCAAACGGATTCTTTGGTTAAAACACCACATTTAGGGCTTGACGCGGTTCCATATACCAGCTGATGGGGAACGAAGCAGGAAAATGTTCATGCTTCGCTAAGGATGATGAATCGCGCCGCCCGATGCGGCGCATCCCGCGCGGCTTGTTAATGCCCCGTTAGGCTTCATGATGTATTAACCCCTTGCTCGATGTGGAGAGAGGGATTGCGCATGGCCCGGATCGGTCTGAGGGGCGCCCTTCTGACCGCTTTCCTGTTCGCCAGCGCGGCGCCGCTGATCGTGTTCTGGCTGTGGCCGCATAACGCCGCGCTGAACAACGAGGTGGCGGCGGCGCGCGAACGCCATCTGGTGCTGGCGCGCAACGCCGCCGCCGAACTGGGGCGCTATCATCGCGACCTGATCGCCACCTTCGCCACCGTCGCGCCCGAGATCGCGTCGGGCGCCGACGCGCGGGTGGCGCAGAGCCTGTTCACCGCGCTGAACTTCGGCCATGTCTGCGTAGTGGCGCGCGAGACCGGCGTGGTGACGCGCAGCTTTCTCGCCGTGCTCAACCCGTGCCCGGCGGTCGTGCCGCCGCAGCGTCTCGCGATGTTTCGCGCCATGGCGGCGTCGGCGCCGGTGTCGATCTCGCCGGTGCAAACGCCCGACGGCGGCGCGCCGCGGCTGTTCATCGTGGCGGATCAGGGCGAGAGCCTCGTGGTCGGCGCGATCTCGACCGAGCGGTTCCGCGCGCTGGCCGCCAGCATCAACTTTGGCGCGAGGGGCCATGCGGTGATCGTCGATGCGATGGGCAGGCTGCTGGCGCATCCCGATTACGAATGGGCGCTGGCCGCGCGCGACCTCAGCGATCTGCCGATCGTGCGGCGGATGATGCGTGGCGAGAGCGGCGTCGATCAGTTCGTCTCGCCCGCCTTCGGCGACGCGATGATCGCAGGCTTCGCGCCGGTCGAGGGCCCCGGCTGGGCCGTGATGGCGCCGGAGCCGCTGAGCGCGCTGAAGGCGAAGGCGTCGGCCGTCACCACGTCGGCGCAGCTGGTGTTCGCGGCGGGCGTCGCCGTGTCGGCGCTGCTGGCGCTGATGTTCTCCGCGCATCTGTCGCGCAACCTGCGCCGGTTGTCGGAGGCCGCGCGGCGCATGGCGCATGGCGAGAGCGGGGTGCGGGTGGCGCCGGGCGTGATCGGCGGCGCGCTGGCGGAGGTCGCCACGCTGGGGCGCACCTTCAACGTGATGGCGCAGCGCATCGAGGCGGCCCATGCGCGCATCGTCGCCATCGCCAGTGCCGACAGCCTCACCGGTCTGCTCAACCGCAACGGCTTTTTCACGGCGGCGGCGCCGCTGCTGGCGCAGGCCGGGCGCGAGGACGGGAGTTACGCGCTGTTCTTCATCGACGTGGACCGCTTCAAGGCGGTCAACGACTGTCACGGCCATGCGGTCGGCGACGAGTTGCTGCGCGCGCTCGCCGCAAGGCTGCGGCGCACGGTGGGGCCGGGCGACCTGATCGCGCGGCAGGGCGGCGACGAGTTTCTGGTGCTGCACCGAAAGCTGAGCGCGCGCGCCTGCGCGCGGCTGGGGGCGCGGCTGCTGCGCGCGCTAAACGGTCCGCTCGAGATCGAGGGCTTGCTGCTGGAGCCGTCGGTCAGCATCGGCGTCGCCAGCTTTCCGCGCGATGCGCAGGACGTGCACACGCTGACGCAGCGCGCCGATCAGGCGCTGTATCAGGCCAAGCGCAGCGGGCGGAACTTTCTGCGCTTCTTCGACGCCAACCTGCGCCGCCGCATCGACGACGACATCGCGCTCAAGCGCGAGTTGCGCGACGCCATCGAGGCGGGCGCGATCAGCGCCGAGTTCCAGCCGATCATGGCCGCGCGCAGCGGCGCGCTGACCGGGTTCGAGACGCTGGCGCGCTGGACCAGCCCCAGCCTGGGGCCCACAGCGGCGGAACGGTTCATCGCCATCGCCGAGGAGACCGGGCTGATCGTGGCGCTCGGCCGCCAGATGCGGGCGCAGGCGTTCGCCTTCGCGGCGGCGCTGCGCGACGCCGGGGCGCCGCTGCCGGTCGCGGTCAACGTCTCGCAACTTGAACTGGCGCAGGCGGGGTTCGCCGAGCGGGTGCTCGACGAGCTGGCGGCGCACGGCCTGCCGCCCGGCGCGATCATGCTGGAGATCACCGAGACCGTTTTCCAGGTCCACGCCGCGCGCGAGCTTGAGGGCCTGTTCGCGCTGCGCCGGGACGGCGTGCGCTTCGCGCTCGACGATTTCGGCAAGGGGTTCTCGTCGCACAGCCACCTGCGCGCCTATCCGGTGGACCGGCTGAAGATCTGCGCCGACCTCCTGGGCGACATCGAGACCGACCCCAGGGCGCGCGCCGTGGTGCGCTCACTGGTGCAGCTTGGCGGCAGCCTCGATCTTGCCGTCACGGTCGAGGGCGTCGAGACGGCGGCGCAGCGCGATCTGGCGGCGCTGATGGGCGCCGACGACATTCAGGGCTTCTGGCATCACGCGCCGATGGACGCCCGCGCCGCGCTGGCGCTGGCGACCGCCGAGGCCGCCCGCGCGCCGGAGGCGCGGGTCACGGCGGTGTGAGGGCGCTTCAGGCGCGCGCGGCGACGCGGCGGCGGCGCTCCTCGCGGCGCACCGGCGCAAAGCCCCATTTCTGGTAGAGCGGCAGCGCGCGCGGATGGTCGAGGCTGCAGGTGTTCACGGTCAGCTTCTCCGCGCCCGCGTCCCACGCCATATGAACCCCGGCGCCCAGCAGCCACGAGCCGAGGCCGCGCCCGGCCGCCTCCGGCGCCATGCCGAAATACGAGATGTCGCACACCGGCTTTTCACGGCTGTCGAGCATGATGAACCCGGCGGGCCAGCCGGTGAGATAGGCGACATAAAGCGCCACCGCCGGGTTCTGCGCAAAGCCCCTGATGTCGGCGTCGGAGACCGTGTGCAGGTCGGTCCATTCATAGGCGGCGCCAACGGCGTCGTAGAGGTAGCGGAAGAAATGCGCGGGCGGCGTCTCGGCGCGCAGCAGCGACAGCCCGGCGGTCAGCGGCGGATGCGGGCGCGGCCGTTCGGGCCGCGCGGTCATCTCGAGGAAGGTGACGGTGTAGGCGACCTCGGCGGTTGTCATCGGGCGGCCGTCATCGCGCGACCGGCAGATCGGGATAGGCGCCCCATTCGCTCCACGAGCCGTCATAGACCGCCGTGCGCCGCGCCCCCGCGCGCATCTGCGCGAGGCTGAGCGTGCAGGCGGTCACGCCCGAGCCGCAGGTGTTGACGATCGGCTTGCCCAGATCGACGCCCGCCTGCGCGAACAGCGCGCGCAGCGCCTCGGGCGTCTTCATCGTGCCGTCGGGGTTCAGCACGTCGCGGTGATGCACGTTGAGCGAGCCGGGGATGTGGCCGCTGCGCAGGCCGGGGCGCGGCTCGGGCGCGGCGCCGCTGAACCGCTCCGGCGCGCGCGCGTCCACGATCTGCTCGCCGCCCAGCTTCACCACCGCCGAGACCTGCGTCACGTCGCGCACCAGGCTGGCGTCGCGGTGCGCGGTGAAGTGGCGGTCGCGCGCGATGGGGGCGATATCCTCCAGCGGGCGGCCCTCGGCGCGCCATTTCGGCAGGCCGCCGTCCAGCACGGCCACGTCGGTATGGCCGAACACGCGAAACATCCACCACACCCGCGCCGCCGAGAACAGCCCCGCGCTGTCATAGACCACCACGCGATGGCCGTCGCCGATCCCCATCCGGCGCACGCGGCTGACGAATTTCTCCACCGGCGGCAGCATGTGCGGCAGCGCCGACTGGCTGTCGGCGATCTCGTCGATGTCAAAGAACTGCGCGCCGGGGATGTGCGCCTGCGCGTATTCGGCCAGCGCGTCGCGGCCCGCGTCTGGCATGTGCCACGAGGCGTCGAGCACCCGCACGTCCGGCGCGCTCAGGTGATCGGCCAGCCAGCCGGTGGAGACCAGAAGCTGCGGGTCTTCGCTGTCCATGGGCTCTCCGTCCACTCTGTCGCCGTCGCGTCATGTCTAGAGCGCGCGGTCCGGCGGAGCAACCGCGCGCAGCCGCCGCAGGCCGCTCCGCCGCTCAGGCGCCAGCGCCCTCGAACACCGTCGGCAGCGGCGCGCCCTCGCCGTCGAGCCAGTCGGGAACCGGCAGGTCGCGCGCCTTCAGGAAGGCGGGGTTGTAGAGCTTGGACTGATAGCGCGTCCCGTAGTCGCACAGGATGGTCACGATGGTGTGGCCGGGGCCGAGATCGCGCGCCATGCGGATCGCGCCCGCCACGTTCACCCCCGACGAGGCGCCGAGGCACAGACCCTCCTCCTTCAGCAGCGCGAAGGTGATCGCCAGCGCCTCCGGGTCGCCGATCTGATAGGGCATGTCCACGCTCAGCCCTTCGAGGTTGGCGGTGATGCGGCCCTGACCGATGCCCTCGGTGATCGAGGAGCCTTCGGCCTTCAGCGTCCCGTGCGCATAATAGTGGTAGAGCGCGGCGCCCATCGGGTCGGCCAGCCCGATCTTGACGGACGGCGACCTCTCGCGCAGCGCCGCCGCCACTCCGGCCAGCGTGCCGCCGGAGCCGACGGCGCAGATGAAGCCGTCCACGCGGCCTTCGGTCTGCGCCCAGATCTCGGGGCCGGTGGTGTCGATATGCGCCTGACGGTTGGCGACGTTGTCGAACTGGTTCGCCCAGACCGCGCCATGCGGCGCCGACTGCGCCAGCCGCTCCGCCAGCCGCCCGGAATAGCGCACATAGTTGTCGGGGTGGCTGTAGGGCCGGGCGGGCACCTCCACCAGCTGCGCGCCCGCCAGACGGATCATGTCCTTCTTTTCCTGGCTCTGGGTCTCGGGGATCACGATCACGGTCTGAAAGCCCAGCGCGCGACCGACCAGCGCGAGGCCGATGCCGGTGTTGCCCGCCGTGCCCTCCACGATGGTTCCGCCCGGGCGCAGCGCGCCGCGCGCCACCGCGTCGCGGATGATCGACAGCGCCGCGCGGTCCTTGACCGACTGGCCGGGGTTGAGAAACTCCGCCTTGCCCCAGATCGCGCAGCCGGTCTCCTCCGAGGCGCGCTTCAGCCGGATCAGCGGCGTGTGTCCGATCGCGGCGGGCATGTCGTCAAAGCGGTTCATCGCGGCTGTCTCCCCATCGCGGCCCCGTTCGGGACAGGCGCGCACTATAGAAGCTGCGTCGGGCGGCTCAAGCGCGCGCGGATCGCGCGGCGGGGCGTTTTCTTTGCGTTGAAACCGGCTATCTGTCGCAGGGGTGATCCGAAGCGCGCGGGCGCGCGTATCTGCGTTACAAATCTGAAAGAATGAGAGTGCTGAGCCTTGGCGCATCCCGATCATGACATGCTGGCGGCCTACGCCGCCGGAACCGCCTCGGAGGGCGTGTCGCTGCTGGTGGCGGCGCACGCCACCTATTGCGCCGCCTGCCGCGCCGAGGTCGCGCGGATCGAGGCGCTGTCGGCGGCCCTGATGCGCGCCGACGACGCCGAAGCGGCGCCGCCTGCGCTGGAGGCGGTGCTGGCGCGGCTGGACGATCCCGCGCCGCCCGCCGCCGCGCCCGGCGCCGCGTTCGCCCCCGACCCGGTGCTGCCGCGCCCGGTGGTCGAGGCCGCGGGCGCGCCGCTCAGCCAGATCCGCTGGCGCTTCGTGATGCCCGGCGTGTCGCGCTGCGACATCGCCTCCGCCGACGACGAGCAGGTGAGCCTGCTGCGCGTGCGGCCCGGCTGCGGCGTGCCCGCCCACACCCATACCGGGCTTGAGGCGACGCTGGTGCTGAGCGGCGCGCTCGACGACCGGGGCGCGCTGTTCGGTCCGGGCGACGTGACGCTGGCGGGCGCCGGCGACGACCACCATCCGCGCGCCGCGCCCGGCGCAGACTGCATCTGTCTGGCGGTGATTGCCGGCGGCCTGCGCTTCACCGGGCGTTTCGGGCGCGCGCTCAACATCTTTGCGGAGTAAAGCATGACCGGTTTCACCCGACGCGGCCTGATCGGCGGCGCAGCAGCGGCCGCGCTTTACGGCGCGCTTCCCGCCGCCGCGGCGGCCACGACCGCAGCCGCGCGCCCGGCGCAGGCGCGGCGGCGCTTCACCATCCTGCGCGACGGAAAGGACATCGGCTTCCACACCATCGCGCTCAGCCGCGAGGGCGAGGATTTGCGCGTCGCCATCGACATCGAGATCGTGGTGCGCGTGTTCGGCATCGCCGCCTATCGCTACGAGATGCGCAACCGCGAGGTCTGGCGCGGCGGTCGGCTGATGTCGATGGACTGCTCGGTGAACGACGACGGCAAGGCCAAGACGGTGCGCGCCGCGCGTGAGGCGGGCGCCCTGCGCATCGACGGCCCGCTCTACACCGGTCCGGCGCCCGATCTGGCGGCGACCACGACCTATTTCACGCAGGACTTCCTCAAGCGCGACACCTGGATCAGCACCGACAACGGCGAGCTTTATCGGATGTCCGTCGCCGCAGAGGGCTCGCGGGCCATCGCCACCGGCGCGGGGCGGGTCGAATGCGCGCGCTATCGCGCCACCAACAACGCCGATTTCGATGTCACGCTCTATTACGACGCGCGCGGCGAATGGGCCTCGGTGGCGTTCGACGCGGGCGGCAAGCGCGCGATCTACCGGCCCGACCATCTGGACGACAGTTTCAAAGCCGTCTGGGCGGGCTGATGGGGGTCTGGTCGCAGGTCGCGACGCCGCAGGACGGCGCGGCCTGGGTGACGGGCGCGAGCGCAGGCATCGGGCGGGCGCTGACGCTGGCGCTGGCCGATCGCGGCTGGACCGTCCACGCCACCGCGCGCAACGCCGAGGCGCTGGCGGCGCTGGCGGCGCTGGCGGCGGAGCGCCCCGGCAAGATCATCGCGCAGCCCGGCGACGTGGACGACGCCGCGCGCATGGCGGAAATCGTCGCGGCCATCGAGGCGGATGGGCCGCTGGCGCTGGCGGTGCTGAACGCGGGCGTCTATCTGCCGATGCGCGCGCAGGAGTTCGACGCGGGCAAGGTGGCGCAGACCTTCGCGATCAACGTGGTGGGCGCCGCCAACGGGCTGGACCCGGTGCTCAAGGCGATGATCGCGCGGGGCAGGGGGCAGGTGGCGCTGACCGCCTCGGTCGCGGGGTATCGCGGCCTGCCGCGCGCGGCGGCCTATTCCGCCTCCAAAGCCGCGCTGATCGCCATGGCCGAGGCGCTGGCCTTCGACCTGATCGACCTGGGCGTGCGGCTGTCGGTGATCAACCCCGGTTTCGTCGAGACCGAGGCGACCAGCGTCAACGACTTCGACATGCCGTTCCTGATGACGACCGAGACCGCCGCGCGCCGCATCGTGCAGGGGCTGGAGAAGCCCGGCTTCGAGATCGCCTTTCCCACCCGCTTCGCGCTGATCCTGCGCACGCTGGGGCTGTTGCCCAACCGCGCCTATTTCGCGGTGATGCGCAAGGCGATGGGCTGGGGGCCGGAGGTCAAGTAATCTCGATCCGCGCGCGCAGCGCGTCATGCGCGGCGCGATCCAGCGGAAAATTCCACATCAGCGCCACGGCGACCAGCTTCAGCGCCACCGGCGCCAGCGCGTAGAGGCCCGTCAGCGCGGCCAGCGCGGTCGCGTCGTTGTCGGCCCCGGCCTGAAACCCCGCCAGATCCAGCGCGATCAGCGCCGCCCCGCCCGACAGCGCCAGCGCCGCCTTGGTCGCCACCGACCACAGCGCAAAGAACAACCCCGTGCGCTGCGCGCCGCTGTCGGCGGTGTCCACGTCCACCACGTCGGCCTGAATCGCGGGCGGCAGCGACAGATCGGCGCTCAGCGCGAAGCCGGTCAGCACGCAGATCGCGGCGAAGCCGGTCACGTCGCCCGGCCCCAGCAGCGGCACGCAGGCGAACACCGCGCAGGCGTAGAGCATCGCCGCCCCCCAGGCGCGGTGCTTGGACCAGCGCCGCGCCGCCCAGGCCCACAGCGGCATCCCGGCGATGGCGCAGACGAAATACACCAGCAGCAGCCACCCGGCCTCCGGCGCGCGCAGATAGTCGGCGATGAAAAACAGAAACAGCCCTGCAGGCAGGGCGTTGGCGGCGCCGTTGATGAAATAGGCGATCAGCAGCCGCCGGAACGGCGCGTTGGCGCGCAAGCCGCCCAGCGCCGCGCGCAGACCGGGCTGCGCGCGCGAAAAATCGCGCGGCTCGGGCGCCAGCGTCACCGCCGCCGCCGCGCCCAGCGGCAAGGCGATGGCCACCAGCAGCGCCACCGCGCGCAGGCCCGCGCCCGCGTCGTCCGCAAGATTGTAGAGCACCACCGCCAGCACGGTGCCCGCCAGCGCCGCGCCCTCGCGCGCCGCCGTCACCCGCGCGCGGCCCGCATAGTCGCCGTCGATCTCCGCACCCCAGGCGTAATAGGGCGTCAGCGCCACGGTCCAGGCCAGCGTCAGCGCCGTCATCCACAGCGCGACATGGCCAAGGCCCGCATCGGCTGGCGGGACCAGCAGCATCCACACCGACACGGCCACCAGCGGCGCCGACAGCGCCATCCACAGCTTGCGCCGCCCCAGCCGCGCGGGCGTGCGGTCCGATAGCCATCCCATCGCCGGGTCGGTCACCGCGTCGAGCAGCCGCACCGCGATGAACAGCCCGCCCAGCGCCCCCAGCGCCACGCCGTGCTCGCCTGCGTAGAACGGCGCGACATAGACATAGACCGGGAAATACAGCGCCGCGAGCGCC
>CAZOZE010000192.1:0-24144 GCA_964584215.1 uncultured Rhodobacterales bacterium | reverse complement strand
GGGGTCCGCGATGAAGCGGTTGCGCGCGTCGTAGGCGAGCTTGGCGGCCTCCGCCTCCAGATGCGCGCGGGCCGCCCCGAACGGGTCCAGCGCGGGCAGGTCGAAGTGGGCGAGGATGCCGGCCATCAGCAGCGCCGTGGCGCCGGAGCCGTTGGGCGGCAGCTCGATCAGCTCGCGCCCCTTGTAGCCGCCGGAGATCGGCTCGACCCACGTCGCCTCCGCCGCCGCGAAGTCCTCCATCGCGTGGGTTCCGCCCAGCGCGCGCAGGGAGGCGACCATGTCCTCCGCCACCTCGCCCTCGTAGAACGCCTTCGCGCCGTCCTGCGCCACCCGGCGCAGCACTTCGGCCTGACCGGGCGCGCGGAACACGTCGCCGACGCGCGGCGCGGCGCCGTTCAGCAGATAGCCGTCGCGCGCCGCGCCGCTCAGCGCCTCCGCCGAATTGGCCCAGTCCGCCGCCACGCGCGGCGCCACCGGCACGCCCTGCTCCGCGCAGGCGATGGCTGGGGCCAGCGCCGCCGCCAGCCCCAGCCGCCCGTGATCGGCCAGCAGCCGCTCGAACGCCGCCAGCGCGCCGGGAATGGTGACAGAGTGCGCCGAGCGCGGCGGCACGCCCGACAGCCCCTCGGCGCGCAAGGCGTCGGCGCTCAGCGCCTTTGGCGCGCGGCCCGAGCCGTTCAGCCCGATCACCGTTTCGCTTCCCGCAGGCTTGACCAGCACGAAGCAGTCGCCGCCCAGCCCGGTCATCTGCGGCTCGCAAATCCCCAGCGCCACCGCCGCCGCCACCGCCGCGTCGGCCGCGTTGCCGCCGCGCCGCAGGATGTCGATGGCGATCCCCGACGCCAGCGGATGCGAAGTCGCCGCCATGCCGTTGAGGGCGATGACGGCGGAGCGGCCGGGGCGGTGAAAGTCACGCATGGGAAGGGTCTCCGAAGGGATATGGCCATTGCATAGGGGCAAGCGCGCCGCCGCGCCAGATCGCCCGCGCAGCCCCCTGCGGGCCTTGCGCCCGCGCGCCCGCGAAGCCACACTGCCTGTATGGATCTGACGCCGTTCACGCCGCCGACCGCGCGGCCCGCCGATCTGGTGATGTTCGACCGGCGCGAATTGTCGGCGATCCTCACCGTCTATGGCCGCATGGTCGCGCTGGGCGAATGGCGCGACTACGCCATCGACGCGACGCGCGAGGCGGCGGTGTTCTCGATCTTTCGCCGCACCGCCGAGCACCCGCTCTATCGCGTCGAAAAGCGCCCCCGGCTGGCGCAGCGGCAGGGCGCCTATGCGGTGATCGCGATGGACGGGCGCATCCTCAAGCGCGGGCGCGATCTCGGCCTTGTGCTGCGCGCCTTCGACGCCAAGCTCCTGAAAGTGATCGCGGGCGGCGCCTGAAGGGCCTGCGCGCGGTAGCGCGCCGTGTTATGCTGCGCCGCACACCAGACAGGGGGAGGCGGGAGCATGACGAAGCGTTCGTCGCGGCGCGGGCCGCGTCACGAAAAGTCGATCAATCTTGCGTTGCAGGGCGGCGGCGCGCATGGCGCCTTCACCTGGGGCGTGCTCGACCGGCTATTCGAGGACGACCGGATCTGGATCGAGGCGATCAGCGGCGCCTCCGCAGGCTCGATGAACGCCGTTGTCGCGGCGCAGGGCATGTATGAAAACGGCGCTGCGGGCGCGCGGGCGCGGCTTGAGGCGTTCTGGCGCGCGGTGTCGAAGGCCGCCGCGTTCAGCCCGATCCGCCGCACGCCGCTGGCGATGCTGATGGGCGACTGGTCGCTGACCACCTCGCCCAGCTATCTGGCGTTCGACCTGCTGAGCCGCGTCGCCTCACCCTATGACGTGAACCCGCTGAACCTCAACCCGCTGCGCGACCTGCTGGACGAACAGGTGGACTTCGCCGCCGTGCGCGCCTGCGCCGACATGGCGGTGCACATCGCCGCCACCAATGTCGAGACCGGGCGCGGCCGGGTGTTCAGCCGCGACGAGATCACGCTGGACGTGGTGATGGCCTCGGCCTGCCTGCCGCTGCTGTTCCAGGCGGTCGAGATCGACGGCGCGCCCTATTGGGACGGCGGCTATATGGGCAACCCGCCGCTCTATCCGTTCCTCGACGACCGTCTCGCCGACGACATCGTGATCGTGCAGATCAACCCGGTGCTGCGCGAGGGCGCCCCGCGCCACGCGCAGGACATTCTCAACCGCCTCAACGAAATCACCTTCAACAGCTCGCTGCTGCATGAGCTGCGCGGGATCGAATTCGTCAACCGGCTGCTTGAGACCGGCGCGCTGTGCGATCCGTCCTACCGGCGGATGAACGTGCATGTGATCCAGGCGCGCAAGCGGATGCGCCCGCTCGACGCCTCCTCCAAGCTCAACGCGGAATGGGCCTTCCTGCGCCACCTGTTCGAATTGGGGCGGTCCGCCGCGACGGTATGGCTGGAGAAGTGCTACGACGACCTCGGGAACCGCTCAAGCGTCGATGTCGAGAGCATGGTTCAGGGCGCCGGGGCGTCGGGTGTGCGATCGGGAAGGCGCGCGGCGGCGAAGTGACGCCCGGGCTTGGGCGCCCCGATTTCGCAAGGCCGACGCCTGCGGCGGCGCGGCTCAGCCTGCGGGCCAGCGGAACACGCGATCCTCGATGGAGTGGCCGCGCCCGCGACTGACCGCGCCCTCGGAGTCGCGCCCGCCCCTGCGGCCGGCGGCGCCCCGGCCCTTGCCGGAACCGCCGTCCTCGTGGCCGCCGTCGTCATGGCCGCCCTCGTCGCCGCCTTCGTCGTGGCCGCCGTCGTCATGGCCGCCTGCGCCGCCGCGCCCCTTGCCCTTGCCGCCGCCTTCCTCGTGCGTCTCAGCGCGCGCGCCCGGCGCGGCGAGGGTGACGGCGGACGCGGCCGCGATGGCGAGAAGGCTGGCGCGAAAAGCGTCCGCCAGAACCGCGCGCCGGGAGAGAGCGCTGCGGGGGAAAGACGTGTCCGTGGTCATGATCCTGCTCCGGATCGCGTGATCGGGAATGGTGCGGCGGCGCCGGGCGCCGCCGCATCTGGCCGGGTCAGTTCGAGGTCGCGGTGATCTGATCCTCGGGCGCCGAATACTCGTGCACATAGAGCAGCGCGGCGCGCGCATCATCGGCGGCCTGGGTGTAGGCGTCGATCGTGCCCGAAGCCGTGAAATCCACGCTGCCGAACACTTCCTCATAGATGTTCACCGTCTCGGTGACCCACGAGCCGTCCGGCTGCTGGATCAGCACCGTCGCCTCGCGATCCTCGAACGTGTCCGAGCGGTCGTAGGTGAACTCGGAGTAGTCGATCACCGAATAGATCACGTCGCCGGTCTGCGTGGTGTTGATGCCCAGAAACGCGTTGATGATGGCGATCTCGTCCTTGGTGAGCGTGCTTGTCTTGTCCGTCGCGCCTGCGAGCAGGGCGGCGGTCATCGACAGGTCGCGCACGTCATAGACGCCGTCCACCAGAAAGTCGAAATCCTCGCCCGGCAGGTCGCTGATGCCGGGGATCGTGCCCTGGGTCAGCAATGCGCTGTAGAGCGCGAGGTTCTCCAGCGGCGAGTCGATCGTCTTGGCGACCTCCTCGCCGTCCACCAGCGTCGTGATCGTCAGGCGGCCGGCGGGGTCGAGCGAGATGGCGATGGCGTCTTCGAGCAGCTTGACGACCTCCTCGGCGCGGCGGTCGAGCACCTTGGTCGGCGATCGGCCCACGTTCAGCCGCCCCAGTTCGACCGGCACGACCAGCGTCGCGTCGATCACCTCGCCATCCTCATTCAGCGGGATGAGGTTTCCGTCCACATCGATCGGCTGCACGAAACCCGCGTCGCTGAGGATCGGCACGCCGTTGGAATCGCGCAGGATCACCACGACATCGCCGAACAGATCGCCCTTCTTGGCGCCCGCCGTCGCGGGCTTGCCGCCGCCCATGCCGGATTTGCCGCCGCCGGGCGCTCCGGCCCAGTCCGGCGCGTCGGAGTCCTCGCCGTCCTCAGCCTCACCCGCCACGTCGCGGAAGATGTCGGTGAGGCTCTTGCCGCCCTTGCCGCCCGCTTTCTGCGACCCGTGCGCGGCGGCGCCGCCAGCACCCTGGCCCTGGCCTTGCGCCTTGGCGCCGCCTGCGCCCTGACCCTGGCCCGCGGCGATCGCTGCGCCCATGCCGCCGACGACCAGCGCGCTCACCGCAACGGCGGCGAACAGCGCCGACATCATCCCCGTCCGGGACATCCCTGCGTTGAACATCATCAGCACTCCCATGAACGTTTCGGTACGGGAGATTCTGAGCCGAAAGCGGCGGACCATCTTTGATCCATGTCAATAAATATAAAGTTTATGTAATATATTGCCACCCGTGACGCGCCCGGGTGGCGCACCCCGGCGCAGGGGTCAGAAGGCGTAGCTCAGGCCGACGCGGAACAGGTTTTCGCTGGGGTCGAAGCCATCGACGCCCGTGAGATAATCCACCTCGAAATCCTCATAGACGGTGCGGGTGTAGTCGAGCCGCATGCGCAGGTTGTCGCTCACCGCGAACTCCACGCCGCCGCCGAAGCGGACGCCGGTCAGGGTGTCGGTCTGCGAGACGGCGGTTGTCGCGGTGGCGTAATCGCTGTCGAACCAGCCGTTCACCACGCCAACGCGCCCGTAGAGCAACACCGTGTCGTTCAGCACATAGCCCGCGCGCGCGCCGACGCCGACCGCGCCGCGCTTTTCCATGGAGTAGAGACGCCCGGCGGGGTCGCGCTCGATGTCCCAGTTCACCGAGGCGACCTCCGCCTCGGCTTCGGCGCCCAGATAAAACGGGCCGAACGTCGCGCCATAGCCCGCATAGAGCCCGCCGGTCAGCCCCACGCTCGCGCGGTCGATCAGCGCGTCGTTGACCCGCGCGCCGCCCTGCGACACGCGCACGCCGGTGTTCTCCGCCGCCAGCATTCCGTGACCGATCTGCGCGCCTGCGTAGAACCCCGAGAAATCGACCGGCGTCGTTTCCGGCTCCGGCGGGGCGCCGAAGGCGTAGGTCAGGCCGACGCGCGCGACGCTCTCCATGTTGGCGAAATTGTCGCCCGGCGTTGTGAGGCCGAAGTCGTAGTCCTCGTAGGATGTCAGCGCATACTCCATCCGCCCGGAAAAGCCGCCGCCGATCGGGAACTCGGCACCGAAGCCGCCGCGCAGGCCCAGCCGGGTCTCGGTTTCGCGCACGCTGTTCACGCCGTCACTGTAATGGCTCTCGAAGTCGGTCCCCACAACACCTGCGCGCCCGTAGAGCAAAACCCCGTTGCGCGCGCGCGCGCCGAGGATCGCGCTGGCGCCGACGCCGCCGCGCCGCTTCACGCCGAAATCGCGGTTGGCGACGTCGCTCCATTCGGCGTCGCCATAATCGGCGTCGATCTCCGCGCCCAGAACCAGACCGCCGATGTCGCGCCGGTAGCCGGCGAAGATGCCGCCGAGCTTGCCGGAGCCGCCGAGGTCCGCCGTGATCGAGCCGCCGGTATTGCCGCGCGGTCCGTCCAGCGCCGCCGCGAGGCCGCCGTGCCCCGCCTGCACGCCGACATAGAACGCGCCCGGTCCGCTGAACGCCGCGCGCGGCGCCGTCGCCGCGTCGAAGGCGGGCTCCAGCGCCGCGCCGACGCGCGCCATCAGCAGATGCGCGTCGTAGTCGGCCCCGGCGACGTTAGAGCTGCGCTGCGCGAAGCTGTAGTCGCCGGAGATGAACACGTTCGGCGCCAGGTGATAGCGCAGCCCGCCGCCGACTTCGGTCACATAGTCCTTGCGCGCAATCTGCTGATAATCGTTCTCGGTGACGAAGGCGAAGGCGCGCGCGGACAGATCGCCGACAAGGCGCCGCGACGCGCGCACGCCCAGCGAGGTGCTGACATAGCCCGACGCCCCGCGCAGCGTCGTCTCCTCAAGGCTGCGGTCGAGCACGGCGGTCAGCGCCGTCCCCGGCGCCGGGCGCCATGTGAGATCGGCGCCCGCGTCAACCACCGTGGTCCGGTCGAAGGCGGCGTCGTCGTAGCCCTGCGACAGCACGCCCAGCAGCGCCTCGCCGGTCAGCGCGCCGAAGAACCGGCCCGACATGCCGACCGCCGCCTGCACGCCGTCGGAATCGCGCTGGAAACCGGCGGCGTCGCGCGCCTCGTCATAGTTGCGCTTGTCATAGAGCGCCTGGATGAAAATGCGCCGCTCCGGCGTGATGGCGTAGGACAGCCGCCCGCCAACCTCGCCCATCACGCGATCACGGTCGTCGCCGTCGATGGTCGGCGGGGACAGCCCCGGCGCGGGCGTGTCGTCGTAGTCCAGCTGGCGCAGGTTCGCGCCCAGCCGCACGCCAAGGGCGCCGGTTTGCGCCGAGACGCCCGCAAACACGCTGCCTTCGGTGTATTCCGTCGGCTCCGCGCCGTTGACGGCGTCGGGCGAGGAGCGGTCCTCATGCAGCCAGGCGTAGTCGCCGCCGCCGAACACGAATATACCGTCGGCGATCTGATAGCGGCCGTCGGCGCTTAGCGTGACGTCGTTGTAATTTTCGCTGGTCTCCGAGGCGTAGCGACCGATCTCCGCCGAAGCCGAGGCGCCGAGGCGGAAGGCCTCTCCCGCCGCCGAGATCGACACGAACGGCTCTATCAGGCTGATGAAGTCGCCGGTCTTGTCGTTCTCGGTGGAGAACACGTTGTCGGTGTAGCCCCCGCCGACCGACAGGCCTGTGTTGAACGATACGCTGCGCTGGTGACCCGCTTGCTCGTCCTGCGCCGCCGCGCCGGTCGCGGCGGCGATGGCGGCGAGCAAGATGACCGGCGGATTGTGCAAGGTCCTGAACGTCATGCCGCCTTCCCCATCGCATGCGCCGAGCGCACAGCGGATTCAAGCATTCGGACAGATGATTGCATTGCGATAGATCAATGTTTTGGCCATCAGCCGCGAGAGCGGGCGGCAGCCTGCGACCAAAATCCAGGTTTGCGATTTGTGAACTTTTCCCCTTACTATTAAATCACCGAGGCGCGCCGACCAGCGCCGAACAGGCGCCCCGCGCGACCGCGCAATGCAGCAGGAGGATCATCACCGAAAGCGAGGCTCCATGGGCAAGACGATCGACAACGACTTCCGCCGCCAGCTCGATGGCTGGTCGCTGGCCACTGCGGAGATATTCTACCGCATGCCTGACGCGCAGTCCGTGTTGCAGACCTTTGTCTGGCAGGACTATGACATTGCGCCGAAATTCCCGCAGTTGCGCAAGTTCCTCGATTTCTGGACGCGCGAGCTCGACGGCCCGATCCACTCCGTCCGCCTCGCCCATGCGCAGCTTCTGCGCCCGGCGGAGGTGCGCTATCTCGGCGCCGAGCTGCGGTTGCACTGAGCGCGCCGCCTAGAGGCAGCCCAGCCACGCCGCCCGCGCCGCCGGATAGGCCGCAGGCGCCTCCCGCCGGATCGCCTCCAGCATCTCGGCGCCGAGCGCGGGCCGGCCGTCCGCGCCCGTGGAGCAAGGGCTCGCGCCCGCCAGCGTCAGCAGCGCCGCCGCGCCCGGACCGGCTGCGAGGCGCAGCGGCGTAAGCCCCGCCGCGTCGCGCGCGTCGGGGTCGGCGCCTGCGGCCAGCAGCGCCGCCAGCACGGGCGGCGGCGCCCCGGCTGCGGCGCCATGGTGCAGGGCCGTGCGCCCGCGCGCGTCGCGCGCGTCCACCGCCGCGCCGCGCGCGATCATGGCGCGGATCAGCCCGGCGTCGCCGGTGAAGGCGGCGGCGCGGTCAGCGGCGTCGCCATCTCCGCGTCGCGCCGGTGCAGATCGACGCCCTCCAGCGACAGCGAAAGCTCGGCGCGCGGCCCGGCGCGCAGGGTCAGGAAGATGTCGCCGCCCGCGCGCGGCTGTTGCGCGGCGGCGGGCGGCGCCAGCAGCGCCAGCAGCGGCAGGATGAAGCGCATCGGTCCCTCCTCTCGCCCGTTGGTCGCCCGGCGCCGGTTCACAAACCGTAAAGCCTTTCGCGGCTGCGCGCCGCCCGCTAGAGAGGCGGCGCAGGATGGACAGGACGGATGCGATGGCGGGCGCGGCCCCTCGGCTGGTGATCTTCGACATGGACGGCACGCTGATCGACAGCGAGGCGCTGATCTGCGGCTGCATGGACGCGGCGTTCCAGGCGGCCGGCCACCCCGCGCCGGGCGCCGCCGCCACCCGCCGGATCGTCGGGTTGTCGCTGCCGATCGCCATCGCGCGGCTGGCGCCGACGCTGGACGACGCCGCGCGGGCGGCGGTGACGGCGCGCTACAAGGACGCCTTCACCCGGGTGCGCGCCGAGGTCGGCGACGCGGCGGCGGCGCCGATGTTTCCCGGCGCCCGCGCGGCGCTGGACCGGATCGCGCAGGGCGGCGCGCTGATGGCGGTGGCCACCGGCAAGGCGCGCCGGGGGCTGGAGCGCGTGCTTGACGCCCATGACCTGCGCGGCTTTTTCGCCGCGACGCAAAGCGCCGACGACGCGCCCTCAAAGCCGCATCCGGGCATGGTGCTGAACGCGCTGGCGGCGGCGGGCGGCTGCGCGGCGCGCGCGGTGGTGGTGGGCGACAGCGCCTATGATGTGGAGATGGCGGTCGCGGCGGGGGTTCCCGCGATCGGCGTTTCGTGGGGCGTGCACCCGGCAGGGGCGCTGCGCGACGCAGGCGCCGCGGCGATCATCGACAGCTTTGCCGCGCTGGACGGCGAGCTGGCGCGGCTGGGGCTGGCGGGGTGAGCGAATGGGCGGCGCCGCGCCGCTTCTGGACCCGCGCCGAAGTCGCGGCGGCGCCCGGCGGCTGGACGGTGCGGCTGGACGCGCGCGTGGTGAAGACCCCGGCGCGAAACGCGCTGGTCACGCCGCATCGCGCGGCCGCCGAGGCCTGCGCGGCGGAATGGGCGGCGCAGGGAGACCGGATCGACCCGCGCGCGATGCCGGTGACGCGCGCGCTCAACAGCGCCATCGACCGGGTCGCGCCGCAATTCGCCGAGGTCGCCGCGTCGGTGGCGGCTTACGGCGAGAGCGATCTGCTGTGCTATCGCGCGCCGGGGCCGCAGGCGCTGTGCGCGCGGCAGGCGGCGGCGTGGGATCCGTGGCTGGCCTGGGCGCGGACGCGCTGGGCCGCGCCGCTGGTCTGCGCGGCGGGGGTGATCCCTGTGGCGCAACCGGCGGGCGCCGTCGCCACGCTGGCGCGGGCGGTGGCGGACCGCGACGCGCTGTCGCTGACCGCGCTCCACGATCTGGTCGCGCTCAGCGGCTCGCTGGTGCTGGGGCTGGCGGTGGACGAGGGCGCGCTGGAGGCCGCCGAGGCCTGGGCGCTGAGCCGCGTCGATGAGACCTGGCAGGCCGAGCAATGGGGCGAGGACGCCGAAGCTGCGCAGGCGGCGGCGCTGAAGGCGCAGGGCTTCGCCGAGGCGGCGCGGCTGGCGGCCATGCTGCGCGCGCCGCAGGCGGGGCCGTCTCTCGCGGGGTGAGGCGGGCGGCGGTCGGGTCGGGCGCGGCTGTCGGGTCGGGCGCGGCTGTCGGGTGACGCCGCGCCCGGTCTCGGCGGTCGCTCCGCCCCGGCGGGGCCGGGACGGAGCGGCGGTGTCAGAGAACGGCCTCGTGGGACTTGAACGAGACTTTCGCGGTCTGCTCCGTGGCGTCGGCGATCTTGCGGATCTCGCCCCAGCAGTGCTTGTAGTCGGGCAGCACCAGCTCGTTGACGCCGGGGTTGACCACGTTGCCCTGGCTGCCTGCGGGGGAGCCGAACACCATCGCCACCGTGTTGCGCCTGATCGTCGGCAGCGGGTAGGCCATGCCCTGCGTCACGCCGTTGTCGTTGACGATCTCCAGCAAATCGCCGGGGTTGAGACCCAGCTCCACCATGTCGTCGGGGTGCATCTCGACAAAGGGGTGGGGATAGCGGTCCTGGATGAAGTCGTTCTTCTGGTCGAGGAACTGGTTCTGCCAGAAGATGTTGGCCCGCACGTTGTTGACCCAGAACCGGTGCGCCGCCTGCTCGCGCGCCTTGCCCGGGGCCTGCCAGCCGCGCCAGCCCGCGGCGCAGAACAGCGCCTTCTTGTCGTCGCGGCCGTGGCGGTCGAAGGCGCCGTCGGCGTAGAGCCGCTCGACGCCCACCAGCTTGCCGTCCGCAAAGCCGGTGACCGGCTCCTGCACGCCGTTGTTGCCCATGGCGCGCAGACGGTCATAGGTCACTTCCGGGTTGCCCTGATGATAGCCGTCCATGAAGGCGTCTTCCTCGGTGGTCCAGTCGTAGCCCTTGAACTGGTCGGCGTAGTCGGCGTGGCCCATGTCGCGCAGCACGCGCTCCATGTGCTGCGCCATGCCCGCCGCGATCAGGCAGTCGGGCCTGGAGTTGCCGAACGGGTCCATGTAGCGCTCCGACAGCCGCAGCCGCCGCTCGCCGTTCATCGAGGTGAGGTTCATCTCGTTGGATTCGCAGGCCGGCAGGATCACATGGGCGTTCTGGCCGATCTGGCTGTGGATGATGTCCACATCCACCACGAACAGCCCGCCCGCGTTGATCGCCGACACGATGGCGTCCACCACCTGTTCGCGCGTGCCGCCGGCGGCGGCGTCGATGGCTTCCTTCACCATGTCGGAGCGGCGCTTGTGGACCCGCTTGAACTCGCTGGCGTTCAGCGTGGTCTTGTAGTGGTCGCAGGCCCAGATGTGGTGGACGCCGCCCAGACCCCGGATCAGGAACTGATCGACGTATTCGGCGGGGCGCCCCACATGGCCGTCGGCGGGGCGATAGTAGCCCTCCTGATGGCCGCCGAGGCGGCAGACGCCGCCGCCCTCGCGGCCCACATTGCCGGTGGCGAGCGCGATGTTCACGATGGCGCCGACGGTGCGATAGTTGTCGTTGCCCCAGATGATCCCCTTCTCGTAGGCGGTGGCGCATTTGCGGCGCGATCCGTCGGCCCTGGGCTCGGCGATCCAGGCGGCGGCCTTCGCGATGTCGGCGGCGTCCACGCCGCAGATCGCCGCCGCTTCGTCGAGCGACATGCGGCACGCCTGCATCGCGTGCTCGAGGCTGCCGAGCGAGGCGGGGTGCGCTTCGTCCTCGGCGACCGCCACGCCCTCGGGGAAGGTCGAGGCGGCGATGAAGTCGCGGTCGATCCAGCCCTTGTCCACGATCTCGGTCAGGAGCGCGTTGCACAGCGCAAGGTCGGTCCCCTCGTTGATCGCCAGATGCAGCACGTTCTCCGCGCCGGCGAACTGTTCCGACGAGGCGACGGTCAGCGTGCGGCGCGGATCGACCACCACCATGCGCGCGCCGTTCTGCAGGCCCTTCACCATGTGGTTGAGGTAGAGGTTGGTCTGCGTCTCCATGCTGTTGGCGCCCAGCATGAAGATCGTGTCGGTCAGCTGGTAATCGACATAGGCGTTGTTCAGCTCGCCTACCCCCATGTCGCGCGTGGAGTGCACCTCGGAGTTGTAGGCCGGGCGGTTGTGGATGCGGCAGTTCTTGATCTTCATGCTCTGGAAATAGAGCTTGCCGGTGGCCCAGGTGTTCTCGTAGCCGCCCGCCGAGCCGCCGTGGTCGAACATCGAGACGACCAGATCGTCCTCGGAGCCTTCGGTGACCACCCGCGCCGTGACCCGCGCCACGAGGTCGAGCGCGTCGTCCCACGAACTCGGCTGCCACACGCCATTGCGCCAGACCAGCGGATCGGTCAGCCGCTGCGACTGGGTGTTGGTGACGCGCGAGGGGCGGTTTTCGGCCATGCGCGCGCCGCGGATCGAGCCGAGGCCGCCGTTGACCACGCAGTTCGTGTCGGGCTTGACCACCAGATGCACGTCGCGCCCGTTCTGGCGGACGATGTTGTACATCGAGGGCGCATACCACGCTTCGGTCTCGGTCGGCTGCTGCTCGCCGAGGTTCACGCCGAAGGCGTTCTCGCCCGCCGCCGCGCCGCCCTGCCGGTTCATCGGCCAAGTGTAGGCCTTGTAGCCGCAGCCGACGATGCAATAGTGGCAGGTGACGTTATGTTCGGTCGCGTCGGCGGGGATGATCGGCAGACGATCGACCTGTCGCTTGAAAGCCATGATTTTGTTCCTCCCTCAGAGCACGTTGGACAGGCGGCCGTAGATCAGCTCGTCCACGCCGTCGGCATGGATGTCGCCTTTGTCGTCCACCCGCAGCGCGAACTGCGGCAGGTTCTGCGTGGCGTGGCCCCAGACCTGCTGACCGCCGGCCTCGCAGTCGAAGCGCGAGTGGTGGCCGGGGCAGTTGAGGGTCTTGTCGCCGCCGTTGTAGCTCAGCATCCAGCCCTTGTGCGGGCACAGCACCGAGAACGCGACCACGTCGCCGTCGGGGCCGACGCCGCCCTGCACCGGCTGGCCGAGCTTGAGCAGCACGCCGGGGCTGTCGGCGTCGGGATAGGCGATGTCCATCGGTTCGTTGACGGTCAGATCGGCGATGTTGGCGAGGCGGGTCGCGGGATAGGCGACGCGCGCGAGCGCAGGCGCGGCCTGCGCGGGCGCGCCGACGGTCGCGGCGGCGGCGGCGCCGACGGCGGCGACCCCGCTGCCGCGCAAAAACTGTCGCCGACCGGCGTCGACGAGACGGGTGCATTTCATGGGGTAGGGTCCTCCCGGTTTTGATTGAGGGCAGCCTAGCGCGCGGCGCGCGGGCGTTCGACCGCGTCGGGCCCGGCGCCGCGCTGCGGTAAGTCATTTGATAATATTATGTTTTTTGGGCGTTCGGATTTCCGAACAGGTCAGCCGCGCCTAGAGGTGCAGCTTCTGCATCTTCTCCCACAGCGTGGTGCGCGAGACGCGCAGCAGCTTCGCCGCCTCGCCCACCTGTCCGCCGGTGCGCTCCAGCGCCGCGAGGATCTGCGTGCGCTCGGCGGCCTCGCGGGCTTCGCTCAGGCTGAGGAACGCCGCCGCCGCGTCACGCTCGGGGAACAGGTCCGCCGGATGGAGCCGGTCGCCGGGCGCCATCGTCACCGCACGCGCCATCCGCGCCCGCAGCTCCCGCCCGCCGCCGGGCCAGTCATGGGCGCGCACCGCCTCCTCCGCCAGCGCGGTGACGCCCGAGAGCGGCGCGGCGCGGCGCGCGTTCAGCCCCGCGAACAGCCGCCGCATCAGCCACACCGCATCGTCGGGCCGGGCGCCGAGCGGCGGGATCGCGATCTCGCGCGCGGCCATCAGGTAGAACAGATCGGCGCGGAAGCCGCCCGCGGCGACACGCTCGTCGAGCCGCGGGCCGCATCCCGCGATCAGCCGCCACGACGGCGCCGCGCGCAGCAGCGCCAGCAGCGCGTCCTGCGCCGGCCCCGCGAGGCGGCCTGCGGCGGAGAGAAACAGCACGCCGTCGCCAGCCTCCCGCCCCAGCGCCCCGAAGTCGGGGCGGCTGTCGCGCGCCCCGCATTCCGCCGTGACGAAGGGGGCGGCGCGGCGGTCCGAGGCGGCGTGGATCCAGCGCGCCAGCGCCTGCTTGCCCGCGCCGCGCGCGCCCCTCAGCAGCAGGGGCGCGTCGTCCTGCGCCGCCTGCGCCGCCTGCGCCTCCACGTCGCGCGCCGCGCGTGAGACGCCGAGCACCGGCGCGCCGGGGGCGGCGTCGGCGGGCGCGTCGGCGCCGCGCGGCGGCAGCAGGCGCGCCAGGCGTTCGAGGAACACCGCCATCTCGAACGGCTTGGCCAGATAGTCCGCCGCGCCCGCGCGCAGCAGCCGCACCGCCTGATCGACCCCGGCCTGGCCGGTGATGAACAGGAACGGTGGCGGCGTCATGGCGCGGCTGAGCTCGGCGTAGAGCCCCTCGCCCGAGCCGTCGCGCAGGCGGATGTCGCACACCACCGCATCCACCGGCGCGCTGGGCGTGCGCACCGCGTGCAGGCCCGGCAGCATCTGGCGCCGCCACACCACCTCGGCCCCCTCCAGCGTCAGCCGCTGCGCCAGCGAGCCGCCCATGATGTCGTCGTCCTCGATCAGGACGATCCGGCGGTCCCTGAAGCTCATGGCGCCGCGCGCCTTGCCGGCAGGGTCACGGCGATCTCGGTTTCGGCCCCGTCGCGCGCATGGGCGACGCGCCCGCCCAGCGCCCGCGTCAGGTCGCGCACCACCCCCAGCCCCAGCCCGCCGCCGGGCGGCGCGGGGCTTTCGCCGGTGATCCGCGCCAGCGCCGAGGCGTCCAGCCCCGGCCCGTCGTCGCGCACCGCCAGCCGCAGCGCCCCGCCCGCCTCGGCGACGTCGAGCGCCAGCCGCCCGCCGCGCCCCGCCGCCGCCGAGGCGTTCAGCAGCAGGTTCAGCGCGATCTGGCGCAGCCGCGCCGCAGGCCAGCGCGCCAGCGCCGCCGGATCGGCCTCCACCCGCCAGTCGAGCGACTGCTCCAGCCGCGCGGCTTCCGGCGCGATCAGCAGCCGCAGGTCGTCGAAGTCGTCGGGCGTCATCGGCCCCGCCGCGTCGCTCAGCCGGTGATGGTCGAGCGTCGCCTGCGCCACTTCGCGCAGACGTTTCAGCCCCCGCTCGATCAGCCCCGCCGAGGCGCGCACCACCTCGGGCCGGTCGGCGTAGCGATTGAGCGTGTCGGCGGCGTTCAGCAGCCCGCCCAGCGGATTGTTGATCTCATGGGCGAGCGTGGAGGCGAGGCGCCCGAGGCTGACGAAGCGTTCGCGCTCGGCCAGCCGCCGCTCGGCGTCGGCGCGCGCCTCCACCGCCCCGGCCATGGCGTTGTAGGCGCGCATCAGCCGCGCGGCTTCGTCGTCGCCGCCCGGGATGGCGCCCTCGGGGATCGGCGCCGGCGCGCCGCCGGCGTCCATGCGCTCGGCCAGCACCGCCAGCGGCCGCAGCGCGCGCCGCATCAGCAGCCAGCCCGCCAGCGACAGCGCCAGCGTCGCCAGCCCGTTGCCCGCCGCCAGCCAGAGCGCCGCCGCGCGCCGCTGCGCCGCCAGATCGCCGACGTCGAGCTCGGTCAGGATCGCGCCCACCGTGCGGCCCTGATGGATCAGCGGCGCCAGCACCCGCAGCCGCGTCGCCGCGCGCGGGATCGCCAGCCGCCCGATGGCCTGCGCGCCCGACGCGACTGCGTCGAGGGGCGTGTCGGTCGGCGCGCGGCGCGGATCGGAGGCGGCGATGATCCGTCCTGCGGCGTCGGCGACCACGGTCAGGGCGAGCCGCCCGGCGCCTGCGGCCGTCGCGCGCTCCAGCGTGTCGAACGCCTCCCACACGTCATGGCGCAGCACGGCGGGGCCGAGCGCGACCGACAGGCCCTGCACATGCAGCAGCACAAGCTCGCGCAGCCGGTCCTCCTGAAGCCGCGCCTGCGCGGTCAGCACCAGCGTTGACGCGACAAGGCCCACCAGCGCCGTCATCGCCGCCGCCAGCAGCGGCGCGCGCGCGACCAGCGGCAGGCGGCGCGCGCGCAGCGCCGCCATGCTCACCACGCCACGTCGCGCATCCGCGCGGCGATGCCGTCGTAAAGCGCGCGCGCGGCGGGCGCCATGCCGTCGAGTTTCAGCAGCGCCAGCGCCGCGCGCCCGGCGCCGCTGTCCGCCAGCCCCAGCAGCGCGCGCCGGAACGCCGCAAGATCGGGCGTCTGCGCCCGGTCGGCCCGCGCGGCGAAGGGCGGAAAGCCCATGAGTTCGGACTGCGTGACGACGCGGGTGCGCGCGGTCAGCGCGGGCTCGGCCTCGGTCAGCGCCTCCCACACATAGCCGTCCACGCTGCCCGAACGGGTCAGGCCGCTGGCGACCGCGCGCACCACGTTGCGATGGCCCCAGGTGAAGATCGCGCGCGAGAAGAACCGCTCGGGCAGCGCGCCGCGCCGGGCGAGATCGGAGGCGGTCACCAGCCAGCCCGAGTTGCTGTCGGGGTCGGAGAACGCGTGCGCGCCGCCCGCCAGATCGTCGAGGCTGCGCGCGGGGTCGTCCGCCGCCGCGATCAGATACGAGCGGTAGAGCGGCGCGCCGCGCCACACCGGGGCGGCCAGCAGCGACAGCGCGGCCTCGTGCTGCAGGAACGGAAAGCCGCAGAGCCAGGCGGCGTCCACCGCGCCCTCCAGCAGCAGGCCGGTCACCTCCTGATAGCTGCGCCGCTGCTCGAACGCGACCGGCGCGCCCATGCTGTCGGACAGCGCGGCGCGCAGGGCCTCGATGATCTCGGCGTCGTTGTCCAGAAACACCGGCGTCAGCCCCAGCCGGAACGCAGCCCCGCCCAGCGCCGGACCCATCGCCGCGACCGACGCCGTCGCGGCGCACCCGGCCAGAACAAAGCGTCGCGTCGCGCCCATGCCGACCTCCCCCAGCGCGCGCAGGCTAGCACCGCCGGGGCTGCGCCGACAATCGGGGCGGGACCGCGCGCGGGTCCGCCCGTGGGTCCGTTCGGCGGCGGTGCGCCGGGGCCGGGCGGGTGTGCGGTCTTGCGGCCCGCCTCCCCGGCCCGCCTCCCCGGTCGGCCGCCTCAGGCGACGGACGCGAGCAGGCTGGCGTTGCCGCCCGCCGCCGTCGTGTCGATGCACAGGTGGCGCTCGACATGATAGCGTTCGGGCGCGACCACGCTTGTCTCCAGCGGGACGATCCGCCCGTCGCGCGCCGCCAGCGCCTGACGGATCGCGCGGGTCCAGTCGGAGGCGCCTGCGGCGGCGACCACGGCCAGCCCTTCGAGCGCGGTGAGGTCGGCGGGGTCTGCGACGCCGTCCAGCGCCGCGACCGGCGCCCCCGCCGCTGCGAGCGGCCCGGCGGCCGCCGCGGCGTCCGGGGCGACGATCACCGCGCCGCACCCTGCGCCAAGCGCCTGCACCGCCTGCGCCACCGCGATCTCCGGCGTCGGCCCAAGGCAGAGCGCCGGGCCGCGCGGGTGCAGGCTGAGCCGGTTGCTCTCGCCGGTCGGCCCCGGCAGCGTGAACGGGCCGGGATCGAAGGCCGCCATCCCCGCCAGCGCGCGGCGGACGACGCCGCCGCAGCCTGCGAGCGCGCGCCGCAGCGCCGCCACCCGGTCGGGGCGGGCCGCCCAGTTGCGCGCGTCGAGGCCGGACAGCGCCGCCTGCAGCGCGGCGCCGTCGAGCCTGCGCCCCTGCGGCGCCGGATGGTCGGCCGCCGGTTCCGTCCGCCGAAAGCGGTTCACATAGAACCGTCCGCCCGCTTTCGGCCCCGTGCCGGAGAGACCTTCGCCGCCGAACGGCTGCGAGCCGACGATCGCGCCGATCTGGTTGCGGTTGACATAGACGTTGCCGACGCGGATGCGCTCGACGATTTGCTGCACCCGGTCGTCGATGCGGGTGTGCAGGCCGAAGGTCAGCCCGTAGCCGCGCGCGTTGATGGCGTCCACCACCTTGTCGATGTCGCGCGCCCTGAAGCTCGCGACGTGGAGCACCGGGCCGAAAATCTCACGCTCCAGCTCCTCGATTCCCGAGACCCCGACCACGGCGGGGGGCGCGTAGCATCCGGTTGACGGGACCGGCAGCGCCTTCAGCAGCCGCCCGGCCTTTTTCATGCTTTCGACATAGCCGGTGAGGTCGCGCCGGGCCTGCGCGTCGATCACGGGCGCGACGTCGGTCGCCGCGTCCCACGGGTCGCCGATGGTCAGCGCGTCCATGGCGCCGAACAGCATCTCCATCAGCCGCGCGCGCGCCTCCTCCTGAACGTAGAGCATCCGCAGCGCCGAGCACCGCTGCCCCGCGCTCTGGAACGCGGAGGCGAGGATGTCGCGGACCGCCTGTTCGGTGAGGGCGGTGGAATCGACGATCATCGCGTTCAGGCCGCCGGTCTCGGCGATCAGCGCCGCGTCCGGCGCGGCGTTGGCGGCGAGCGCCTTTTGGATGATCTGCGCGACCTCGGTCGAGCCGGTGAAGCAGACCCCGGCGATGCGTGGATCCGCCGTCAGCGGCCCGCCGACGCCGGGGCCGTCGCCCGGCAGCAGCTGAAGCGCCGCCTCGGGCAATCCGGCCTCGCGCATCAGCGCCACCGCGCGCGCCGAGATCAGCGGCGTCTGCTCGGCGGGCTTGGCGAGCACCGCGTTTCCTGCGGCGAGGGCGGCGGCGATCTGCCCGGTGAAGATCGCGAGCGGGAAATTCCACGGGCTGACGCAGACGAACACGCCGCGGCCCGCGCCCGGCGCCTCCTCCTCCAGCCGCTCCGCCTCGTTGGCGTAGTAGCGCAGGAAGTCCACCGCCTCGCGGACCTCGGCGATCCCGTCGGCGAGGATCTTGCCCGCCTCGCGGGCCGTGATGGCGACGAGTTCGCCGACATTCTCCTCATACAGATCGGCGGCGCGGCGCAGCACGGCGGCCCGTTCCGCCGCCGGGACGGTGGACCACCGCTCAAAGCCGCCGCCCGCCGCGTCGAGCGCCGCCGCGACCTCCGCCGGCGTCGCGTCGCGCACCTCGCCGATCACGCGCGCCGGATCGTCGGGCGCGCGCGCCGCGCGCGCGGGCCCCTGCGGCGCGCCGCCGCCCGCGATCATCGGCCCGGCCCGCCAGAACCCGTCGGCGAAGCGGTCCCGCGCCGCGAGCAGCGGGTCTATCGAGGCGGGTTCGTTGATGCGAAAGCCCCGGGAGTTCCTGCGGTCGCCGAACAGCAGCGGCGGCGGGCGGATCGCCGGATTTGCGATGGCGTCGCCGACCGCCTCGATCTCCGCCAGCGGATCGCGCGCCACCCGCTCCGCCGGGATGCTGTCGTCAACGATCTGGTTCACGAACGAGCTGTTGGCGCCGTTCTCCAGCAGCCGCCGCACCAGATAGGCGAGAAGGTCGCGATGCGCGCCGACCGGCGCATAGATCCGGCACCGCGCGCCCTCGCCCTCCCGGACGATCTGGTGGAGCGATTCGCCCATGCCGTGCAGGCGCTGGAACTCGAAGCCGTCGCGGTCGTTCCCCGCCATCGCCAGAACGGCGGCGCAGGTGTGGGCGTTGTGCGTCGCGAACTGGGGATAGATGCGGTCGCGCCGCTCCAGCAGCATCCGCGCGCAGGCCATGTAGCTGACGTCGGTGGCGGCCTTGCGCGTGAACACCGGAAAGCTCTCGACGCCCAGCTCCTGCGCGAGCTTGATCTCGGTGTCCCAGTAGGCGCCCTTCACCAGCCGGATCATGATCCGCCGGTCGAGCAGCCCTGCAAGCGCGTGAAGATGCGCGATCACGCTTGTCGCGCGGCGGCCATAGGCCTGCACGACCACGCCGAACCCGTCCCAGCCCGCCAGTTCGGGGTCCGACAGGATCGCCTCGATCACGTCGAGCGAGAGGTCGAGCCTGTCCTGCTCCTCGGCGTCGATGTTGAAGCCGATGCGCGCCTTCGCCGCCTGTCGGGCGAGATCGCGCGCGCGCGGGACGAGCGCCGCCATCACCGCGTCGCGGTGGGTGCGCTCATACCGGGGGTGGAGCGCCGAAAGCTTGACAGATATGCCCGGACTCGAGCGCACGTCTCCCTTCGCGGCGCCTGCGATGGCCGTGATCGCGCCGGCATAGGCCTTGTGATAGCGCTGCGCGTCGGCGTCGGTGCGGGCGGCTTCGCCCAGCATGTCGTAGGAGTAGGTGTAGCCCTCGCTCTCCAGCGCGCGGGCGTTGCGCATCGCGCCCCCGATC
Organism: uncultured Rhodobacterales bacterium; assembly: GCA_964584215.1. Lineage (GTDB taxonomy): Bacteria > Pseudomonadota > Alphaproteobacteria > Rhodobacterales > Rhodobacteraceae > Rubrimonas. The sequence continues at coordinate 4,655 of CAZOZE010000192.1, read as the reverse complement.
GTCTCGCCAAGCACGAACTGGCGGCCAAGATGGCGCATGGCCTGGCCCACCGCAGCGCGCACCACCGGCTCGCCCATGCGCCGCACCAGCCCGCGCAGCGCCTTCGCCGGACGCGCGGGATCGTCGTCGAGGACGCGCCCGGTCAGCATCAGCGCCCAGGTGGACGCGTTCACCAGCGACGAGGACGACCGGCCGAGATGCGCGCCCCAGTTCGAAGGCTCGATCTTGTCGTGGATCAGGTCGTCGATGGTCTCGTCGTCCGGGACGCGCAGCAGCGCCTCGGCGAGGCACATCAGCCCGACGCCTTCCTCGGTGGAGAGACCGTATTCGGCCAGAAAGCTCTCCATCATGGTCGGCGAGGTCTCGCGGCGCACGCGCTCGACGATTTGCGCACCCGAGGCCGCCACCTGCCGTCGCGCCGCCGCGTCGAGCCCGGCGCGCGCCGCCAGCTCGCGCACCAGCGCCGCTTCGTCGGCCTTGTAGCGGCGGCGGATCGCTTCCCGCGTCGCCGCAAGGTCGGGGTGCAGGTGGTCCTTGGCGCGGCTCATGGCGTTCCCATCGATTTCGCCGCGATCGCGGCCATGCAGGCGCGACGCCGCCGCAGGGCGGACGCCGCGCACCAGTCGTTCCGCCACGTCACGCGACCATGCGCGATTTTGCAACACAGAATCGGATGGTCGAAACCCTCGGCCATGGCGCGGCGCGCGTCAGACCGGTCCGGCGTGCGGGGACGGCGGCGGTGTCCGCGAAGACGGCGCGCGACCGGGAAAGAGAAGCGCCGGTCGCGAGCGGCCTCGACCGGATCGGGCGGCGCAATCCCGCCGCGACGCATCCTGTGCGGACGCCGGGCGGGATCGCGGCGCGCGACCCCGCGATCTGGAGCGGCCCGGCGGCGCTGCCCGCGACCGGCGACCGCCCGGCGCGGCTGATGCTGCGTGAGTTCGAACGCTACCATACCGACGACACCATCCCCGAGGCGCGCGGGGGCGCCGTCCGGCGGCGGCGGGTGATCGAGGAGCGGCTGGTCTATGCGGTGATCTTCACGATTTAGGGTGCCGGAGATGTCCCGGCGCGCCCGCGCCGGGCTGGTCGCCCGCGTCAGTCGCGGAACAGCAGCGGCTGATAGTCCGGCGAGTCCGTGACGCCGGTCTCGGCCACGCCGACGCCCCATGTCAGGCTGGTGCGGTCGGTGTCGATGGGGCGGTCGGTCACGATCTCTCCGATGGCGTAGGGCCGCCCGTCCTGATGCGCGAAGGCGGTCGCGGGCGTGCGGAAATAGCGATAGGTCACCGGCGTCTGCGCGAACACGTCCTTGCCGAAATCGAAGCTCTGGCTCGCCACGACCATGCCATAGCGCCGCGCGCCCTCGCGGGCGGCGTCCGCCGTGGGATAGAGGAAGGCGCCGGACAAGTTTCCGTCTGCGTCGAGATGCTCGCGCTTCGCGGTGAACGCGCGCAGCAGCGCCGCGCGCAGCGACTGCGCGGCGAGGTAGCCTTCCGCGCTGGTCGTATCGAGCGCGGGCCAGTCGGCGGCGTAAGCCCGGTCGCGCGCGATGCGGTCGGCGAGATACGCCTCGACGCTTGCAGGCATGTCGCCGTAGAGGCTGACGCCCACCACCGTCTTCAGGAAATGCGCGAACTCGCCCTCGCCCGTCGCGCGGTTGACCGGATCGGGCCGCGAGGCGCGCCCGACGCCGCCCGGCTCGGTGGCCGGGCGATAGCCCATCGCGTCCATCTCGCGCCAGCCGAGCGCCCCGGGGAACTTGCGCGGCAAGGCCCACGAGCTGTCCACGGTGACGCCGACGCCGGACTGGAAATCCGCGTAGCCGCCGGTCTCGGGCTGGGGCATGTGGCCGGAATGGCAGCCGACGCATTGCGTCAGCTCGCTGGGCGTCTGGGGCCGCAGCGCGCCGTCCGCATCCTCGATCCAGGCGGCGAGCAGCCAGCCCGCGCCGTTGTCGATCCAGCCCTCGGCGCGGTTGACGTAAACCGGCGCGTCCTCCTCCTTCAGCGACGGCGCGCCGTATTCCGGGTCGAAGCGGCGGATCTTGTAGCTGTAGCGGATCTCCTTGACCCGCGCCGCGCGGGCGCCGGGGAAGCGGCCGGCGGCGCCGTCGGCCTCCAGATCGACGTAATGCAGCGGATGGGCGAACTCGGTCCCCAGCGGGTAGAGGCCGGGCTGGACCGGCGCATCCGCCGCCGCGCCGAGATGGGTGGCGGGGTCGTCCGGCCCGAGATTGTCCGACACCGCCTTCCAGACGAGGTCGAGATTGGCGGCGTAGGTCGCAAGGTCGAACGCGCCCGAGGCGTCGCGCATGAACTTCTGCGGCAGGCGGATGTAGATGCCCGAGACCGAGCCGGTCAGCGGCGTGAAGATGCCGTAGGGCGCGAAATTGACCGCGCGCCAGCCGGTGATCGCGCCGGTCGCATCCTCGAAGATCGCGCCCCGCCCGTCGGCGCTGCGCACGAAGCCGTCGTCGCCTGCGGGCAGATCGGCGGGGTTCAGGCCGGGAAAGAACCGGAACCCGTCGCCCGCGGCGGCGCTGTCCCAGGCGCGCGGGTCGCCGGGGCGGCGGGCGAAGGCGGGCGTCCAGTTGTCTTCGCGCAGGCGCGCGTCGATGTCCCAGCCTTCCGGGTCGAGGCCAAGCCCGGCGATCTTGTCGCGCAGCGTCTCGGGGCGCAGCGTGTTGGACCACGGGTTGATCGACCCGTTCGGGACGAAGGGATGGCCGAGGGCGGCGAAGGCGTATTCCGCCGTCAGATCGCCGATGAAGGCCGAAGCGCCACCCTGCGGCGCGTTGTTGCCGAAGCGGCGGTCGGCGAGCCCGTCGGTGTGGCAGAACTGGCAGGCGTTCTGCGCGCCCCCTGCGGTCTCGATGTAGCATTGCGCCGGGATGTGCGCGTAGGGGTTCGCAAACAGCGCCCGGTCGATGTGCTCGCCGATCAGCGGCGCTTGCGCGAGCCCGGACGAGGCAGCGACGGCGAGCGCGGCGGCGAGACCGAGAGAACGGGGCATGCAGGGGCCCTCCGATGGGGTCTGAACACGAAAACGCCGGGCCCCGCAGGGCCCGGCGCTGAAACGGTGTCGCGGATCAGAGGCCCGGCAGGCCGCCGAGATAGCCGACATGCGCCTGAAGCTGATAGTTCAGCGCGCCCTTGTCGTTGACGCCGTATTCCGCCTTGGCCGCCTCGATCAGGCGCGCCTTGACGTCTTCCGGCATCGACTTGATCCACTCGCCCTGATGCTGGTTGTTGCCCATGATATAGGCGTGGCCGGCGATGTTGTCGGCCACCTGCAGGCCGGTCGCCTCGGCGCCCGAGGCGTGGGTCAGGATGCGGGTCAGCTTGCCGGTGTCCACATTGTAGGCCCAGACGAAGTTGTTGACGTGGGTGCCGCTGTCCTCGCCGATGAACAGCGTCCGCATGCCCGGCGAGAAGAACAGGTTGTCCGGGTTGGCGACCTTCTCGGGGTGGGCGATGTTGCCCAGCGCGTCCACGGGGATGTCCTCGCCCAGCAGCGCGGTCGGGACGAACATCGCCGTGCCGACCCAGTCGCTGTCGATCGGATCGCCGTTCAGATCGACCCGACCGCCGTCGAGCGCTACCTGATAGGTGGCGCCGGCCTTGATCTTCTGGGTCTGGATGTGGTCGGCGGCGGCGCCTTCTTCCCTGGTGAAGCCCCGTTCGTTGTAGGACATCGCCAGGTAGAGGTTTTTCGCCTTGGGGTCGATGGCGACGCCTTCCATCTTGTTGAACTCGGTCGTGGCGCCGACCCAGGCGGCGTAGCGACGCGATTCGAGGAAGGCGGCGGCCTTCTCCATGCCCGGCTTGAGCTTGAGAACCTCGTCGCCGGAATGGCCGGCGCGGATCGTCTTGTAGCCCTGCGCCTCCCAGTCCGGCGTCGCCTCGGCGGTGGTCGACTCGAAGATGTCGTCGAAGGTCACGCCGCTGTCGATGATCGCGCGCACTTCGTCGTCGGTGGCGTGGCCAAGCTTGACCCAGTCGAGCGCGGCGGCGCCGCCGTTCTCGGCCGAGACCTGGTTCCAGCGCGCGGCGTAGAGCGCGCCCGAGGACAGGTCGGCTTCCTTGTCGGCGACATACATGAACATCACGACATGATCGCCGTCATCGCCGAAATAGGCGGTGCGCTGGTCGGGCGCCATGCGCGCAAGCTCCCAGGTCGCGCGACCCATCGAGTAGTGCTTCATCACCTCGGTCGCGCCGTCGGCCTTGACGACGACTTCGGGGATGTAGCCGTAGTCGTAGGGGTTGGCCTGCTTCGCGCCGCCGAAATACTGCTCGGTCAGCGCCGCGAGGCCGCGCGTCGACTTCTTGAGGTTCTTCTCGCCCGACGCGACCTGGAAGTAGAGATCGTAGTCCTCTTCCGAGCCGAGGTGGGTGTTCCACGGGGTGGGGCCGCCGGCGCACGGGATCCACAGACCGTTCACCGCCGAGAAATCGATCTGGCTCACGGAGGTCGCCTTCAGCACGCCCTCGCCATCCTGCTCGATCCTGGCGAGCGACATGCCCATCGGCGAGCGGCTGTGCCAGCCCTCGGTGCGGCGCGCCTCGGCGCCGTCGGCGAGCTTCCAGTCGTATTCGTAATGCGTGACCATCCACAGATTGCCGTCGATGTTCAGCAGGCTGTTGGCGTCG
>CAZOZE010000191.1:0-3290 GCA_964584215.1 uncultured Rhodobacterales bacterium | reverse complement strand
CACGGCGCGCTCTACGACCCGTTCTTTCTGGAGGGCGTCACCGAGGACCGCGCGCTCTGGCAGGGCGACGGCATCCACCCCAACGCCGACGGCGTGGCGGTGATCGCGGCGCGGATCGGGCCGCTGGCGCTGGATCTGATCAAGCGGGCGCGATGATCCGGCTGTTCGCCGCATTGTCGCCGCCGGACCCGATCCGCGACCGGCTGAAGATGCTCAGTCAGGGCCTGCCGGGGCGGTTGGTCCCGCGCGCGAACCTCCATGTGACGCTGGCGTTCTATGGCGGGATGGACGAGGCGCAGGCGGCGGATCTGCACGCCGCGCTGCTGGCGCTGCGCAGCCCCGCCTTCGAGTTCTGGCTCGACGGCGCGGGCGCCTTCGGCGGGACGCGGCCCCGGCTGATCTACGCCGCCGTGCGCCCCGATCCGGCGCTGAACGCGCTGCATGAAAAGGCGGCTCAGGCGGGCCGCGACGCCGGGCTGGCGATGGAGGCGGCGCGCTATGTCCCCCACGTCACCCTGTCGCGCCTGCGCGCGGGCGAGATCAGCGATCGCGCCTGCGCGAAGCTTCTGGCGGGCCGGGCGGCGTTTCTGGCCGGGCCGGTGGCGGCGTCATGGTTCGGTCTCTATCGCTCGGACCCCGGCCACGGCGGGCCGGTCTATACGCTGTTGCAGCGCTATCCCCTGCGCTGAAGCCCCCTCCGCCCTGCCGGGGATGAGGCGGCGGCGCTATCGCCCTTCTGGCGCGTCCCAGAATGGCCGCGCCGCCTCCCGCGCCGCGTCGCCCTCGCTGATCCCCATGTCGCGCAGCATGTGCGGATCCAGCGTCGCCAGCGCCCGCCGCTCCCGCGCCAGCGCCCGCCACAGCGCCGCGCGCCGCAGCAGGGCGCGAAGCGGCAACGTCGCGGGCCGCCGGAGCATGGACAGGCTGAACGCGCGCATGGCGACCTCGATCTGCATTTCTGATGTTTTCCCTATGAAACATCACCGCTGAAGATTGATATGCCGGGCGCATGTCCATACATCAAACGAATAGGTTTGATCCGAACCATCACGAAAGGCGAACGATGTCCCGCGCCCTCGATCTCGACGCCCTGCGCAGTTTCGTCACCATCGCCGAGGTCGGCGGCGTGACCCGCGCCGCCGGGCGGCTGAACCTGACGCAATCCGCCGTCTCGATGCAGGTCAAACGGCTGGAAACCGCGCTCGGCCAGCCGCTGCTCGACCGCGCCAGCCGCGGCGTGACGCTCACCACCCATGGCGAGCAAGTGCTCTCCTACGCGCGCCGGATGCTGGCGCTCAACGACGAGGTCATGGCGCGCATGACCGGCGAGGAATGGGAGGGCGAACTGGTGTTGGGCGTGCCGCATGACGCGGTCTATCCCCACATTCCCGGCGTGCTCAGCCAGTTCGCGCGCAGTCATCCGCGCGTGCGGGTGTCGCTGATCTCGTCGGTCACCGAACCGCTCAAGGCCCAGTTCACGCGCGGCGAGGCCGATCTGATCCTGACCACCGAGAACGGCGTGGACCCCGGCGGCGAGACGCTGATCGACAGCCCGATGGTCTGGGTCGGCGCCCATGACGGCCAGGCGTGGCGCAACCGCCCGGTGCCGCTGGCGTTCGAGTATCGCTGCATGTTCCGCGGCATCGCCCAGCGCGCGCTGGAGGCTGCGGGCATCGACTGGGTGATGGCGGTGGAGGCCGACAGCACCCGCACCATCGAAGCCAGCGTCTCCGCCGACCTCGGCGTGATCGCCCTGCTCGACAGCGCGGTGCCGCCCTACATGGCGCGCATCGCGCATGACGGCGCGCTGCCGCCGCTGCCCAGCGTGTCGATCAACCTCTATGAGGCGCAGGGCCCGAAAGCGGCGCTGACCGCACGGCTGGCCGACGCGGTGCGCAAGGCCTATCGCGGGCGCGGGGCGGCGCGCGACGCCGCTTGAGCCGCGTTGACGCAACCGCAATCAATCCCCGCTGTCGGCGGCCAACCATGAGCTGTTTCATAAGGGGTTCCGCGATGTCTGCGCATGTCCGCCGGGAAGAAGACGACCTCATCCGACTTTGACAACCTGCTGGCGACCTGCGCGACATCCCGCCGCCCGCGCTCGGCCCGCCGACGCCGACCGTCCGCATCGACCCGCCGCTGCCGACCGCGCCGCGCCCCGCTCAGCCGATCTGAACCACCACCTTCCCCGCCGCCTTGCGTTCGCGCAACAGCGCCAGCGCCGCGCCCGCCTGCTCAAGCGGCAGCACGTTGGACACATGCGGCGCGATGCGCCCCTCCGCCCACCACGCCAGCAGCTGCGCGAAACTGTCGCGCAGCACCTTCGGGCGGGCCTTCCAGTAGGCGCCCCAGTAAAGCCCGATCACGGTGAGGTTCTTCACCAGCAGGATGTTGGCCGGGATCTGCGGAACCTGGCCGCTGGCGAAGCCGATCGGCAGCAGCCGGGCCTCGAAATTGGCCGCGCGCAGCGCCGCCTCCCACAACGCGCCGCCGACCGGATCATAGACCACGTCCGCGCCGCCCAGCGCGCGCACCGCGTCGCGCAAGGTCTCGGCATCCGCCTCCAGCACATGCGCGGCGCCTTTCGTGCGCGCCGCCTCGGCCTTCTCCGCGCCGCGCGCGACCGCGATCACCTTGGCGCCCATCAGCGCGCCGATCTCCACCGCCGTCAGCCCCACGCCGCCACCCGCGCCCAGCACCAGCAGCCGCTCGCCCGCCATGAGCCGCGCACGGTGCGCCAGGGCGACGTGGCTGGTGCCGTAGGCCACCTGAAGCGCGGCGGCGGTCACGTCGTCCATGGCGTCGGGCAGCGCGACACAGGTCGCCGCCGGGGCGCAGACCTGCTCGGCGAGACCGCCCGATCCGCACAGCGCCGCGACGCGCTGGCCGACGCGCAGGCCCTCCGCCCCCGACCCCAGCGCCAGAACCTCGCCGCACACCTCCAGCCCCGGCGCGAACGGCAACGCGGGCTTTTCCTGATATTTCCCCGCCACCATCAGCGTATCGGCGAAGTTCACCCCGCAGGCGCGCGCCCGCAGCAGAACCTCGCCGGGGCCGGGCGCGGGCGGCGCGACTTCGTCCAGCCGCAAAGCTCCGCCGATCTCGTGCAGCCGCATCGCCCGCATGGTCGCCCTCCCCGCTCAGCCGCCGCGATCCTGCCCCCTGCGGCGCGATGCGCCAAGCCCCGCCCTTGCGCGCACCCGCCGCGATGCGGCAAACCCGCCGCGAACCCGCCCCCGGAGACCGCCATGACCCAGATCACCCCGATTCGCCGCGCGCTGTTGTCGCTG
>CAZOZE010000190.1:0-10795 GCA_964584215.1 uncultured Rhodobacterales bacterium | reverse complement strand
ATCCGAGGCGGGCCATCCGTGCGATCATCCTGATGGAGCAAGGATAATCACACGATGGATCTCAGTGAGGGGCTCGCCTGGCACCACTTAACCCAACGGCTGGGGCGCGGGTTGCGGAGACGGCGCCGGTGGATGCGGCGGCGCGCGTGCGGGGGGCGGCGATGGCGGGCTTTGCGCCAGCCCCCTCACCCCGCCCTCTCCCCCTTGAGGGGGAGAGGGGGCGCGGGTTGCGGAGACGGCGCCGGTGGATGCGGCGGCGCGCGTGCGGGGGATGCGGCGATGGCGGGCGTTGCGCCAGCCCCCTCACCCCGACTGTCTCCCCCTTGAGGGGGAGAGGGGGCGCAGGGTGCGGGGACGGCGCCGGTGGATGCGGCGACGCGCGTGCGAGGGATGGGGCGATGGCGGGCGTTGCGCCATCTCCTCACCCCGACGGTCTCCCCCTTGAGGGGGAGAGGGGGCGCGGGGTCCAGCCGTTGGGTTAAGTGGTGCCAGGCGAGCCCCTCACTGAGATCCATCGTGTGATTATCCTTGCTCCATCGGGATGATCGCACGGATGGCCCGCCTCGGATCCTGACGAAAAAATCTTCGTCAGGAATTGCGGCTCCAAATTCGATTTGCGTCTAACTCCTTGACCATAACTCGATATTCGGCGCATGTAATAAGTCTTGGTTAATGCAAAAATGCCTCTTTTGCAATAGAATAACACCATCAGGCATGCTATGAAGCTTGTATAAGTCGCTTTGTTCTTGGGCGGCTGTGTGTGCGTGGTGTGTTCGTGTCAGACCGAGTGCCGAAAATTGGAGCGATCCCGCTCCGCTGCCCCGATTCCTTTGAGGGTCTTCAGGTCAACGGCTGCCGCAACCCGGCGTGCAGCAACGTTGGCTTGCCGGCATCGCCCTACCCTTCGAAGGCAGGGCAGAACGACCCCTACAAGATCGAGAAGGGCGGGAAGGTCCTTCCGGACCGGATCATGCTCTGCAAGGCATGTCGGCGAAGTTTCATGCTCAAGAGCAACAAGGGCGTCGCAGCCGAGCTGCGGCGAATCTCGCACTACCTCGACGCGTCGGCGGAACCGTCATGCCCGAACGGCGACTGCGCCAACCATGGACGGGGCGTGTATTCGGCCCGCGGCGCATACCGCGCCCGCGGCGCCCGATCCGGCATGCGCCGCTACCTCTGCAAGGCCTGCGACGTCCACTTCTCGGTTCCCGAGCGCTCGACATGTCGTCAGCGCGCCCCTCACGAGAACCGGACTGTCTTCGTCGAGATTGTCACTAAGAAGCCAATCCGCGGAATCGCCCAGGTGACTGGGCTGGACGCGGCGACCGTCTACAGCAAGATTGATTTCATCCACCGCCAGTGCCTGGCATTTGCCGGTGATCGGGAGCGTAGACTCGAGGATATCGACCACCACAGCCTGCGGCTTTGCGTCGACAGCCAAGACTACATGGTAAACTGGCGGCGACGGGTAAACCGGAAAAACATCCAGTTCACCGCAGTCTGCACAGTCGAAGCCGCGTCCGGCTATGTCCTGGCCCACAACATGAACTTCGATCCTGACATGATGCAGGTCGACGTCGAGGACGAAGCCCGGATCAACGGCGATCTCGATCCGAAGAAGAAGAGCTACTTCAGAACATCCCCTCAATACTGGCTCGAGCACGATTTTCGGAAGCAGGCCGGCGCGGCGCCGCTCGAAATTCGGCCCAACATCGACGCCGAGCCGCTTCTGGTGGAGCAGCTCATCATTGAGAAGGCGCTATTGGAGGCGTCGATGCCAGACCCGGAAATCCAGGACGCGCCATTTCGCGGCAACCAGATGCCGCATGCGGGCGTGATGACCCACGCCGATTACACCGCCTACGCTCATGCGATGCTGGTCGAGCGGATGACGCGCGGCGCGAAATATGCGACGATCTACACCGACCAGTCGACTATGCTGCGAAACGCCTTCACCGCCGCGTTCGCCGACCGGATCCGCAAGGGTCGCTGCGAGATGGCCTTCGTCCAGTTCCAGAAGGAGATGACCATCGACGAGAAGCGCGACCTCGCCCGGGCATCGGGCGCACAGATGAAGCGTCTCGCGGCGGCTTTTGGGGTTTCCGAGCCCCAGGCGGCGGCGCGCGCGATGGCCTGGGGATACGCGACGGCCTGCGCGGGGACGAACGATCCAAATATCCGCTGGATCGCGCACCCAAGAGACACGCTCAACGAGCCGCGTCAGTGGATCCTCTACCTCACCGACAACCGCCGCCGGTCGCTTGAGGGCATCGGCTGGGCGATCTCGCTCGCCACACTGGCCCCTGTCGACAACTATTTCATGCGCCTGCGCCGCAAGGTCTATTACCTCGAACGACCCGTTCCGACGCGCTCGAACGCCAAGCGGCTCTGGTCCGGCTACCAGGCCTACGATCCCAGGCGCGTTGCGCAGATGCTCGACATCTTCCGGGTCTACACGAACTTCGTATGGCAGGCGTCGAACGGTGAGACGCCGGCCATGCGGCTCGGTCTGGCGCGCGGGCCGGTTCGCTTCGAGGACATACTCTATTGGATGCCGAACTTCGAAAAGGCTCGCTCTGGCGACGGTGCTCGCGATAACGTCACGCCAATGGCCGCAGAGTAGGCCTGCCTGGCAAAATGTCGTTTCAAGATTTGGCGTTGTGAACCTATATAATGGAGGTGCGCCCATACTTGGCCGCCCTTCGAAAAAGCGTTGAGAGGTCAAGCGTGGCGATCAGGAAAAGCGAAATCTACCGCGCCCTCTGGGACAGTTGCGACGCGCTGCGCGGGCAGATGGACGCCTCGCAATACAAGGACTACATCCTCACCCTGCTGTTCGTGAAATACGTCTCGGACAAATACGCCGGCCAGAAGTTCGCCGACATCATCGTGCCGCCTGGTGGCTCGTTCACCGACATGCTGGCGGCGAAGAATGCCAAGGACATCGGCGAGCGGCTCGATAAGGTCGTGGCGGCGCTGGCGGCCGCGAATCAGCTCCAGGGCGTCATCGACAACGTCAGCTTCAACGACCCCAACAAGCTCGGCTCGGCCAACGAGATGGTCGGCACGCTGTCGAAGCTGGTGGGGATCTTCTCCGACGCGGGCCTCGATTTCAGCCGCAACCGCGCCGACGGCGACGACCTGCTGGGCGACGCCTACGAATACCTGATGCGCAACTTCGCCACCGAGTCCGGCAAGTCGAAGGGACAGTTCTACACTCCCGCTGAGGTCAGTATCGTGATCGCCCGGCTGATCGGCATCGACCGCGCGACCGACCCGCAGATGTCGATTTACGATCCCGCCTGCGGCTCGGGATCGCTGTTGCTGAAGGCCCATGACGAGGCGCCTGCCGACATCTCGATCTTCGGGCAGGAGAAGGACAGCGCGACGCGCGGCCTCGCCAAGATGAACATGATCCTGCACGGCTGCGGCACGGCGCGGGTCGAGGTGGGCGATACGCTCGCCAGCCCCAAGCTGACCGAGCGCGGCGGCGAGCTGATGCTCCACGACTTCGTGGTCGCCAACCCGCCGTTCTCGCAGAAGAACTGGCGCAACGGCTTCGACGACAAGACGCCGCCCGAGAACGACCGCTTCGGCCGCTTCGGCGGCATGAGCGGCTACGAGGTGCCGCCGCAGAAGAACGGCGACTACGCCTTCGTGCTGCACATGGTGGCCTCCCTGAAGCCCACCGGCACGGCCGCGGTCGTCCTGCCCCATGGCGTGCTGTTTCGCGGCGGCGCCGAGGCCAAGATCCGCGAGAAGCTGCTGCGCCGCGGCCTCGTGAAGGGCGTCGTCGGGCTGCCCGCCAACCTGTTCTACGGCACCGGAATCCCCGCCTGCATCCTCGTGCTCGACAAGCGCGGCGCCCAGGCGCGGCGGCCGGTGTTCATGATCGACGCCTCGAAGGGGTTCCTCAAGGACGGCCCCAAGAACCGCCTGCGCGCGCAGGACGTCCACCGCATCATCGACGTGTTCGGCCGCCAGACCGATGCACCGGGCTATGCGCGCCTCGTGCCGTTCGACGAGATCGAGCGCAACGGGTTCAACCTCAACATCCCCCGCTACGTCGATTCGAGCGAACCTGAGGACATCCACGACATCGCCGCCCACCTGAAGGGCGGCATCCCGAACGCCGATCTCGACGCGCTGGCCGCTTACTGGGCGTTGATGCCGGGCCTGCGGGCGGCGCTGTTCGGCCCGGGCGACCGACCGGGCTACAGCGATCCGCTGGCGCCGCCCGAGAGGGTGCGCGAGACCATCCACGGCCACCCTGAGTTCGCGGCCTTCCGCGCCTCGGTGATGGCGGTGTTCGAGGGCTGGCGCGACGCCCATGTCGATGCCTTGCGTGCCGTGGCGCCCGGCGCCAAGCCCAAGCAGATCGTCCACGACCTGGCCGAGGACATGCTGGCGCGGTTCCGCACAGCGCCGCTGCTCGACCCCTACGACGCCTACCAGCAGTTCATGAGCTACGCCGCCGCCGAGATGCTCGACGACCTCTATCTGCTGGCCGCCGACGGGTGGGACGCGGCGCGTCGGCTGCGCGAGGTGCGGCTGAAGCCCGACGGCAAGCCGATGGAAGACGCCGACATCGAGCTCGGCGCCGGGCGGAAAAAGGTGAAGCTGGTGGCGGAGATGATCCCGCCCGCGCTGATCGTGGCGCGCTTTTTCGCGGCCGAACAGGCGGCGATCGACGCGCAGGAGGCCGACCTCGAAGCACTCGGGCGCGAGATCGAAGAGATGGCCGAGGAGCATGGCGGCGATGAGGGTCTGCTCGCCGAGGCGCTGACCGACGACGGCGCCCTCACCGCCGCCAGCGTGAAGGCGCGGCTGAAAGCGCTGCGCGGGGAGAAGTTCCCCGACGCTGACGAGATGGCGCAGCTGCGCGCAGCGTCGGTCCTGTTCGAGCGGCAGGCAGAGGCGAAGCGGGCGCTGGCGGAGGCGCGGCAGGCGCTTGTGGAGGCCGTGGCGCGCAAGTATCCAGCGCTATCGGATGCGGAAGCAAAATACCTTGTTGTCCAAATGAAATGGATTGATCGCATCCAAGGTTCTATTTGCACTGAAATTGAAAATCTCTCTTGGATCTTGATTGTATCGTGCCAAAGACTTACGTCAAGATACACAAAAAATCTAACTGAGATTTGCAACCGGGTTGCATTTCACGAGAGCCGCTTTCAAAATGCCATCCGCTCAATGGGTCTTGCCTCATGACGGTTGACTCTGGAGATTCTTTTTCATCGACTGATCTTGGGCAAATTCCGAAGGGCTGGATGATTGCAAAACTTGGCGATCTGGGCCTCGCCAAAATTGGATTGACATACAAGCCTAATGACGTCCGCCAAAGTGGCGCGTTAGTTTTACGATCATCAAACATCAAGGACAATAGAATCGATTATCATGACACTGTTTATGTAGACCCATCGGTGATTGGAGATTCGGTCGTGGCTGAGGGAGATATCTTATTATGCGCACGAAATGGCAGCAGAGATTTGATCGGAAAGAGCGCGCTGATTAATGGCCAGGCGGCAGGTTCTGCGTTCGGCGCATTCATGTCAATATTCCGCTCGCCAGAGAATGATATATTGCAGTATCATTTTCAGCATACGATAATTGCAAAGCAAGTTCAGGCTCACCTCGGTGCGACAATCAATCAGATAACAAATAGAAGCCTGAAGGGATTCCGTGTTCCACTTCCTGAGGCTTTAGGCGAGCGTCGCGCCATCGCCGAGGCGCTCGGCGACGTCGATGCGCTGATCGGGGCGCTCGACGCCCTGATCGCCAAGAAGCGCGACGTGAAGCGCGGGGCCATGCAGCGCCTCCTGACCGGCGCGACCCGGTTGCCGGGGTTCTCGGAGCCGTGGCGGCAAGTGCGGATCGGCGACATCTGCGACTTCCTGCGGACCGGCGTTGCCTCTCGGGCCGACCTCGCCGCGAATGCTGGCGTTGGCTACATCCACTACGGCGATATCCACGCGTCTGTCGCGTCTACATGGGACCTGCGGCACCATACACTACCCGAGATTTCGCCCGCCAAGGTTGCGCGGCTGCCGCGCCTTCGGGATGGCGACATCGTGATGGCTGATGCGTCGGAAGACTATGAAGGCATCGGGAAGGCCGTAGAGGTCTCCGGCATAGGCGACCGCGATGTAGTGGCGGGGTTGCACACTATCCTGATGCGCACTCGGGAAAATCAACTTGCCGTAGGCTTCGGGGGCTACCTACAGTTCTTGGCGGAGATCCGCCGCGCTATCGTTCGAATAGCGAACGGGACTTCGGTCTATGGCATTTCGTCGAAAGGCGTTGCCGCGATCGAGATCAGTCTTCCGTTGTTCGACGAACAGCGCGCCATCGCCGCCGTTCTCTCCGACATGGACGCCGAGATCGAGGCGCTGGAGGCCCGCCGCGCCAAGACCGCCGACCTCAAGAAGGGCATGATGCGCGATCTGCTGACCGGCCGCGTGCGCCTGACCGGCACGGGCGAGAAGCGCACGATGGAGGCCGCGGAATGACCGTCGGCCCCCGCGAGCGCCTGGTCCAGAACCGCGTCGTCGGCCTGCTCGGGGCCTTGGGCTGGCGCCATCTCGGCGACTGGTCGCAACGGGCGGGCAACGCCAACATCGAGCCCGCGCTGCTGGAGCCGTGGCTCGCCGCGCGCGGCCGCTACCCCGCGCCGGTCATCCGCCGCGCGGTGGACGCGCTGACCCGCGCCGCCGCCAACCGCACCGACGATCTCTACGACGTCAACCGCGCCGTCTACGACCTGCTGCGCGGCGGCGTGAAGGTGCCCGACGAGGCCACTGGCGGCTTCACCACGGTGCACGTGATCGCCTGGGAGAACCCGCGCGCCAACGACCTGGCGCTCGCCGAGGAGGTCGCCGTCGCGGCCACCAGCCCCAAGGCCTTCGACAAGCGCCCGGACGTGGTGCTCTACGTCAACGGCGTCGCGCTGGGCGTGCTGGAGCTGAAGCGCTCCACCGTCTCGGTCGCCGAGGGCATCCGCCAGAACCTCACGAACCAGACGCCCGACTTCATCGAGCGGTTTTTCACCACGATCCAGTTCCTGATGGCGGGCAACGACAGCGAGGGCCTGCGCTACGGCATGATCGGCACGCCGCAGAAGCATTTCCTCAGATGGAAGGAGCCGGGAGAGCTCGCCAACCGCCTCGACCGCGACCTGACCCAGATGCTCGCGCCCGCGCGGTTCCTGGAGTTGATCCACGACTTCACCGTGTTCGACAAGGGCGCGAAGAAGACCGCCCGGCCCAACCAGTATTTCGGCGTGAAGGCCGCCCAGCTCGCCGCCGAGGCGGGCGAGAGCGGCGTGATCTGGCAGACCCAGGGGTCGGGCAAGAGCCTGATCATGGTGATGCTGGCCCGCTGGATCCTGGAGCGCATCACGGGGTCCCGGGTGCTGATCATCACCGACCGCAAGGAGCTCGACGATCAGATCGCAGGCGACGTGTTCGGCGGGGCCGGGATCTCGGTCCGCAAGGCCCGCAGCGGCGCCGACCTGCGCGCGGCGCTGGCCGACAGCAAGGACGGCATCGTGTGCTCGCTCGTCCACAAGTTCGGCGCCAGCGCCGAGCGCGCCGCCGAGGACTTCATCGGCGAGATCGCGGGCGCAGGCGGCACGGCGCCGCGCGGCCGGTTCTTCGTCTTCGTCGATGAGGCGCACCGCACCCAGTCGGGCAAGCTCGCCCAGGCGATGCGGGCGATCCTGCCGGATGCGGTCTTCATCGGCTTCACCGGCACGCCGCTGCTGCGGACAGACAAGCGCACGACCATGGAGACCTTCGGCCCCTTCATCGGCGAGCCCTACCGCTTCGACGAGGCCGTCCAGGACGGCGTCGTGCTGGACCTGCGCTACGAGGCCCGCGACATCGACCAGCGCCTCGGCTCGCGCGAGCACATCGACGCATGGTTCGAGACGAAGACCGCAGGGCTGCCGCCGCTTGCCCGAGCCGCGATCAAGGCGCGCTGGGGCACGCTGCAGGCGGTGATGTCGAGCCGCAGCCGCCTCGACCAGATCGTCAGCGACATCGTGTTCGACATGGCGCGCAAGCCGCGCCTGGCTGCGGGCCGCGGCACCGCCATGCTCGTCGCGGGCAGCATCCGCGAGGCCTGCGTCCTCTACGACCTGTTCCAGAAGACCGAGCTCAAGGGCAAGTGCGCGGTCATCACCTCCTACCGCCCTGGCGCGCACAACATCCGCGCCGAGGAGACCGGCGAGGGCCAGACCGAGGCCCAGCTCATCCACGACACCTACAAGGCGCTGCTCGGCGACCAGACGCCCGAGGCCTACGAGGCGGCGGCGCTGGAGACCTTCAAGACCAGGCCCGCGACCATGCGCCTGCTTATCGTGGTCGACCGCCTTCTGACCGGCTTCGACGCGCCCACCGCGACGGTGCTCTACATCGACAAGAAGATGCGCGACCACGGCCTGTTCCAGGCCATCTGCCGCGTCAACCGGCTCGACGGCGAGGACAAGGAATACGGCTACATTGTTGACTACAAGGATCTGTTCCGCCGGATCGACACCGCGATCACCGACTACACCTCCGGCGCCTTTGACGGCTACGACAGGGCCGATGTCGAGGGGCTGATTCTTGATCGCGCGGCGGAGGCCCGTAACGACCTCGAGGCGGCGCTCGCCGCCGTGCGCGGCATGATTGAGGGTGTCGAGCAGCCGAGGGGTGAGGACGACTGGTTCGCCTTTTTCTGCGACGCCGAAAGCGACGACCTCGACATGATCGAGGAGAAGGCCGCCCGGCGGCAAGCGCTCTATCGCCTGGTGGGCGGCCTCGCGCGCGCATTTGAGGAGGCTGCCGAGGATCCAGTGGCCAGCGGCTACACGCCCGAGGCTATCGACGCGATCCGCATGGAGGTTGCGGAGTATGTGCGCGCCAGGGATGCTGTGCGCCTGCGCGCTTGCGAGAACGTGGACATGAAGCTCTACGAGCCTGCCATGCGCCACCTGATCGACACCTACATATCCGCCGACCATGCGCGGAAGGTCTCGGCTTTCGATGACATGTCGCTCGTGGAAATTCTGATCGAGCGTGGCCCGGCGGCAGCGGAAGAGGCAGTCGGCTCGGCCGCCCCGCGCAACGTCGCGGAGACGATCGAGAACAACGTGCGCCGCCTGATCGTCGAGGAAACACCGATCAACCCGCGGTTCTATGCGAACATGTCAGCACTTCTTGCCGGCCTGATCGACCGGCGTCGGCGAGATGTCGTCGACTATGCGACTTACCTCGCAGAGATAGCCGAACTGGCTCGAAGGGCGCAGCACGGGCCAGGCGCGGCCGAGTATCCGCCGACGATCACGACAGCGGGCGCGCGCGCGCTCTACGACAACCTGAAGAACAACGAGGCGCTTGCGGTTGCGCTCGACAAAGCCGTGCGCGACGCCGCGCAGAAGAGCTGGCGCGGCGATCGCGCCAAGGAGAACAGGGTAAGGCGGGCGATTCATGGTGTCATCCCCGAGGAAGAACTCGCCGCGCGCGTATTCGAACTGGTCGCAGCCAGTCGCGATTACGGCGGTGCCTGAGAGGATTGTCATGCAGATCGGCGACCTCAAGGTCGACATCGACCGTAAGGCGATAAAAAACCTGCACATCGCGGTCCATCCACCCGAAGGGCGTGTCCGCGTCGCCGCTCCCGAGACAATGAGCCTGGAGGCGATCCGCATAGCGGTCTCGCTCCGTCTCGCTTGGATTCGTCGCCAGCAGGCCAAGTTTCACGGCCAAGCGCGCCAGACCAAGCGCGAGATGGTCTCTGGCGAGACGCATTACTTCCTCGGGCGCGGCTACCGCCTTCTGGTGGAGAGGCGCGGAGAGATCGGACGTGTCCGACTTGAAGGCGACCGGATCTTTCTCACGTGTCCGGCGACGGCAATGCGCGACGACAGGCTCGGCATATTGAATCGCTGGTATCGCCGCGAGTTACGCGCTCTCGTCAAGCCGAAGGCGGCGGAGTGGGCGAGAAAAATCGGTGTCCTTGAGCCGACTGTCGGCATTCGCAAAATGAAAACAATGTGGGGCGCCTGCAACTCGAAGACTGCCCACATCTGGCTCAATCTTGATCTGATCAAGAAGTCGATGCCCTGTATCGAATATGTTATCGTCCACGAAATCGCCCATCTCGTCTCAGACACGCATGACGCGCTTTTTATCGAGACGCTCGAGAGGGCGATGCCGATTTGGCGACACTTACGCCAGGAACTGAATGAAGCGCCCTTGGCTCACGAGACCTGGTGAAGGCGACACCGCTTTCTGGGGATACTACCGAGCGTCAACCCCACACTTCTCTGATGCTCGAACACCGCCAGGCCTTGACCCTTCACACCGTCGAGCGAAATCGGGCATCGTTCAAGTGGCACCACTTAACCCAACGGCTGGGAGGCGAAATCCTGCCATTCGCATTGAGGGAAGGACTCGATGGGACGAGGCGTTCCGCGCCATCCGTGTCTTGGGCAGGCGGCCGTCGACTGGGCCATCCGTTCGCCACAGCCGGCTTGGACTGCGCAACGGTGCTCGCCATCAGAACCCCTGAAAGAGCAGTACCCCTCCGGTGAGAACCGCGGCTATGCGGCCTTGACGGCTGGGTTTCTCTGGGCGGCGCAGTTCCAAGGCAGGAGGTCGTCGAGCTTCGACATGGGCGTGCCGGCGATGCGGGCAAGAATGTCGGCGAGCCAGGCCTGGGGGTCGACGTCGTTGAGCTTGGCGGTGACGATCAAGGTGTAGAAGAAGGCGGCGCGGTCGCCGCCGCGCTCGGAGCCGGCGAAGAGCCACGCCTT
>CAZOZE010000189.1:0-28218 GCA_964584215.1 uncultured Rhodobacterales bacterium | reverse complement strand
GCCTTCATGGCGGCCTCCAGACGCGCCCGGTCGGCGTCGGAAAGCTGCGGGCGGTCGACCTTGATGGTCAGCTTCTCCAGCTTCGCCGTCAGCGCGAAGGGCGGCGTGTAGTCGGCGTCGTTCACGCCGGTCAGCGTGTCGGAGCCGATGTCGAAGGACTCGTCCCATTGCAGGATCATGCCGAGCGTGTTGGGCATCCGCTGCGTCTGCACGTCCACCCCGTTCACGCGCAACGTGCCCGTGCCCGACGCTCCGAGGCCGGTCATGTCGTTGTAGGCGAGCGTGCCGACGCCGAGGCCGTCATAGACGAAGTCGAACTCAAGCGTGTGCTTGCCCGGCGGCAGCGGGTCCGGCGCCGCCCAGCGGAGGCGGTTGAGGTCCACGAGGTTCCACAGAAACACCGGCTTGCTGTCCTTGAGGTAGAAGCCATAGCCCGCGAAACGGCCGCCCGAGGTCAGGATCATGCCCTCGGCGCCGCCCTCGGGCACCTCGATCTCGGCGGTGATGGTGTAGGAGGTGTTGAGCAGCAGCGGCGAGCTTCCCTGCGGCAGCCCCACCATCGGCGTGGTGTAGACGAACTCGGTGCGCCCGGCGGTGATGTTGGGCCTTGGCGTGATCACGCGGGCCGCGACCGAGGCGTCCATCGGGAACACGTGGTTCTTGCGCGCCTCCTCGATGAACAGCGCCTTCATCTCCGCCACCTTGTCGGGGTTGTCGGCGGCGATGTCCTGCGTCTGGTTGGGGTCGGTGGTCAGGTCGTAGAGCTGCAGCACCTGGTTGTTGAGCGGGTCGGGGTTCGCCGCGCCGAAGGCCTGCCACGGGGCGCGGTTGACCTCGGTGCTCAGCAGCCAGCCGTCGTGATAGAGCGCCCACTGCCCCATCATCTCGAAATATTGCGTGCGCCGCGCGCTTGGCGCGTCGGCGTCGTCGAAAGTGTAGGCGAAGCTGACGCCGTCGATCGGCGCCTGCGGGATGCCGTCGACGATCTCGGGCGCGGGGATGCCGACCACGTCGAGGATCGTCGGCATCACGTCGACAACATGCATGAACTGGTCGCGCACGCCGCCCTTGTCGGCGATGCGGTTCGGCCACGACACCACCATGTTCTGGCGCACGCCGCCGAGCCGTGAGGCGTTCTGCTTGAACCAGTCGAAGGGCGTGTTGAAGGCCCAGCTCCAGCCGGCGGACATGTGGTTGTAGGTGTGCTCGGTGCCCTAGGCGTCGTAGTATTGCAGCTGCGTCTCGGCGGGTATCGCGTTAAGGCCGTTGAAGAAGGCCACCTCGTTAGGCGAACCGAGCGGTCCGCCCTCGGCGCTCGTGCCATTGTCGCCGTTGATGTAGATGATCAGCGTGTCGTCGAACTTGCCCAGATCGCGGATCGCCTGGATCACGCGGCCGATTTCGTGGTCGGTATAGGCGACGAAGGCCGCGAATACCTCGACCTGGCGGATGAACAATTTCTTTTCGTCGTCCGTCAGGTCATCCCATGGCTTCAGGATGTCCGCACCCGGCCAGGGCGCAAGCTCGGCGTCGGCGGGCACATAGCCCATCTTCTTCTGGTTCTGAAAGATCGTCTCGCGCAGCGCCTCGTAGCCGTCGTCGAACAGGTTGAGTTCGGCGATCCGGTCAACCCACGCCTGCGTCGGGTGGTGCGGGGCGTGTTGGGCGCCCGGGGTGTACTTGACGAAGAACGGCTTGGAGGGGTCGATCTGGTGCAGTTCGGTGATGTGGCGGATGGCGTCGTCGGCCATCGCGGTATTCAGGTTCCAGCCGGGCTGTCCTTCGAACGGGTAGATCTGCGTGGTGTTACGGAACAGGTTGGGCTGCCAATGGTTCGCGTCACCGCCGATGAAGCCGTAGAAGTACTCGAAGCCCATCCCGATCGGCCATTGGTCGAAGGGCCCTGCCTGGCTGGCGGCGAAGGCCGGCACGTTGTGGTTCTTGCCGAACCACGAGGTCGCGTAGCCGTGATCGCGCAGCACCCGCCCGATGGTCGCCTTGTCGGGCTGGATGATGCTGTTGTAGCTGGGATATCCCGTCGATTGCTCGGAGATCACGCCGAAGCCCGCAGTGTGGTGGTTGCGCCCGGTCAGCAGCGCGGCGCGGGTGGGTGAGCACAAGGCGGTGGAGTGGATGGCGGTGTAGCGCAGCCCCTCCTGCGCGAGCTGGTCCATGGCGGCGGTCGGGATCACGCCGCCGAAGGTGCTCGGTACGCCGAAGCCGCTGTCGTCGGTCATGATCACGAGGACGTTCGGCGCGCCTTCCGGCGGCGCGACGCGCGGCGCCCACCACGGCGTCGACGCCAGCGCCTGCTCCCGGATCTCGCCGCCGAAGCCGGGCGGCGGCGGCGGCAGCTGGCGGCCGTCGATGGTGGTGGTGGCGCTGGGGGAGCCGAGCGTGCCCGTCACCTGCTGCGCCGACGCGCCGGCGAGGGAAACGAGCGCCGCAACCGCCGACAAGGCGAATGCGGGGCCGATGCCTGCGACGGTCTTCATGGCGTTCCCTTCATATTGGGTGCGACTGGCGTCGCCGTTCGTCTTGTCGGCGCAGCCCTTGATGGCTGAGCCGCCGCGTGCACTGTGAGCCCCTTCCACGAGGCGATGCCGAGCGCCTGCTCGACGAGCGCGCCGTCGCCGGCGGGGGTCAGCATGGTCTCGGTGCGGCGGAGGACGATCGGGCCTTCGCCGCGCAGGCCGGCGAGACGGCCTGCGCCGCTCTCCATCGTGAACGGCCCCGCGCAGCCGACGAGGCGCCAGCCCGCGCAGGTGAAGCCGCCATAGGCCACCGCCCCGTCCTCGGCCTCGATCCGGCACCGGGCGGCCCCGGTCTGGCGGCCGTCGGCGCTGTCGGCCTCGATCGTGCCGACGCAGACGATGCGGCCCGCCGGGATCGGGCCGTGCCCCGCATCCACGAAATACGGCCCGTGCATCTCGCCCGCGAAGCTGGTGGCGGTGTCCGAGGACGCGATGACGGCGCCGCGCGCCGACAGCACGGCGAAGGCGTCGACGGTGATCGTCTCCTCGGCGGCGGCGGTGGCGGCGAGAAGCGTGGCGGCGGTGAAAGTTGCAATGATCCGCATGGCGCGCCCTCTCAATCGAAGCGAATGTAGACGGCGTCGCCGCCGAGCGAGAGCGCAAGGCCCTCGCGCCTGCTCTGCAGCCGGATCTCGACCCCGCCATGCTGAACGTTCTGGAGCCACAACTCGCCGAGCGAGTCCGACCCTGCGGCGGCGCCATAGCGCACCTGGGCATAGGCGCCTTCGAACTCCGCGAAGGTCTTCAGGCCGTAGACCTCGCCCTCGGCCTCGACCCGCGAGGCGCCGATCCCGCCGTAGCCGACGCCGCCCATGGTGAAGCCGTGCTCACGCCCCCCGAAGCTCAGCACGCCGCCGCCGACCGAGCCGCTCCACAACAGCGCGACCTGCACCTGGCTGAAGCGGACCTTGCCTACGGCGGCCGAGCGCGGGGGCGGCCCGTCCGCCGACCATGCGGCGAAGGGGGTGACGACGAGAGCGGCGCCGCCGCCGATCACGGCCCGGCGGGTGAGACGCCTGTTGGAACTGGACGAGAACATGATGGATCCCCTGAGGTTGGTGGCGGGCGGTGGCGCAACTGCAGAAACTTCCGTCATTGATCGTGACCGGGCGCCACCCCGCGGACGGCGTGGCGACACGGGCCGCCCTGCGACGGCTGAGGCTGCCGCGATGGCGGCCGAAATCCTCGATGGGGTCATGGGCGGCGCCTCATCCGGGAAAACGGCCTCATCTGGGATACAGGAAGGTCAGCTGCGCCCGCGCGCCGAACCCCTCCGGCCCGCCGCTCGGTCCGTCGATCCAGTAGCGCGCGCCCACGCCGATCTGGATGAGCTGGCCGCCGACCGGCAGGATCTGGGAGAGAAACAGATTGACCACCGGCGCCGCCTGATCCGCGTTCCAGTCGTAGCTCAATTAGGTGTTGAGCGTGAGCGTCGTCGCGGTGGGCCAGGTGTGGGCGACGAAGGGCTGGAGGAAACTCGCGTTCACGTCCGCCCGGTCGTCCTCGCCCGCGAAGGACCACAGATGGTTCACGAGCGCGCCGACCGTCCACCCGTCGCGCTGCAGCAGCGCCACCGCCGTCGGCCCGGCCGCCCATTTTCCGGCGCCGAGCGCGTCGTCGGTGGCGGTCGGAAACAGCGCGACCGGCCCGACGCCCCAGATCAGGCCGCCCGGCCCGGGCGCCTTGGGCGAGAAGAACAGCGACTGCGTCACGTCGCCGAGACCGAATTCCGACCCGACCGGCGCCACCCCGTCGAGGCCGACCAGCGGCGCTATGGTGCGCGAGATGAGGCTCCAGTCCTCGGTGACGCTGAACGGGATCACCGGCTGGACGTTGGTCAGATACCGCTCGCCATCATTCTCCGCGCCGAGGCCGCGGTCGAAATTGAACTGGATCGGCACGCTGATCAGATCGGCGATAGGATTCGACAGCTTTTTCGCCAGCGCCGCCTTGTCGGGCGCCTGCGCCATCGCCGGGCCGACAGCGACGCCTTGCGCCCAGACCGCCAGGGCGACCATCAGCGCAACCGCGCCCGCCGACCGGGGCCACCATGGGGTGAAACGACGAACGCCCATGTCAGAACACCACCGACAGGCCCACGGTCGGGCCGTAGAGTTGCAGGTCGACCTCGACGCCGTCGTCCTCGTAGTCGATGGACAGGTAGCGAAAGCCAAGCTCCCCACGGATGTGCTCGCTGAAGGCGTAGGACCCGCCGGCGAAAGCCTCCCACGAGAAATCCGATCCCACGCCGAAGCCGCCGATGTCGGCGGCGGCGCGCAACGCGATCCGGTCCGTCGCCCGATACCCGACCCGCATGCCGATCACCGGATCGACGAAGGTCTCCGAGGCCGAGGCGCTCTGCGAAGCGAGCGGGCCGCGTCGCGAGAGGTCGACCTCCGTCGAGACCAGCCGAGCGCCGCCGAAGGCGTCGATGCGCGCCCTCTCGTCGGACCATACCTGCCAGCCGACCGCGCCCATGCCGACGAAGGTCTCCAGACCCGTGTCGATTCGTGCCCCGGCAGGCCCGGCGCCGTCCGTCGAGAGCTTCGCATACATGACGTCGCCAAGCAGCACGAGCCGGCCCCGCCGCGCCTCGACGTTGGCGAAGGCCGCGAAATCGAGCGCGTCGAGGATGTCGTCGAGGCCCGCCGAGGCGCTGCTGTCGAGGGCGCCGCCACGCGGCAGCGGCACGCGGCTGTCCAGTTCGGCCGCCGTCAGCCAGCCATACAGCGTCACGCGCCCGCTCCACCCCTCGGACCAGTCCTGCGCCTGAGCGACGCCGGGGAGAAGCAGGGCGGCCAGTGCGAGCGAGCGGATCATCGGGGAACCTCGGCGGTTTTCAGAGTGAGCGTGTCGGGCAGGTCGGTCGCGAAGAAGGGCGGCGCATCGCGCCATGCGGCGCCCGAGCGGAACCAGTCGCCGGCGAAGGCGTAGAGGCACGCCATGAAGGCGCGGTCGAAATCCTCGGTCGGCGGCGCGCATGGCGTCTCGGGCGGGATCCAGGTCACGTTGAAGGCGATGTCGTCGCGTTCGGCGATGGCGTAGAGGCGATAGACGTCGCCGGTTCCGCTGCTGCGGATCAGGGAACTCACCGCCGCCTCGCCGATCGCCGGCAGCCGCGGGCGCACGGCGTGATGCGGCGGAGACAGGTCGTTGTTCACGATCACCCAGAGCCGCCGGTCGAAGTTGCGCCCGAACACCGCGCGCGTCGCCGCCGCGACCGGCACTTGCGGGGAGACGAACGTCACCTGCGAGGACGCGCCCCCATCGACGTGCATCTCGTCATAGACCGACCCGTCCGGCGCCTCCACGTCGATGAAGATCGGGGGGAACGCCACCGGGATCGCCGCCGAGGCCCGGATCAGCGATCGCACCAGCGTCAGCGCCTCGGGATGGCCGGAGGCGGCGATGGCGCCGATGTTCCAGATCACCGGCCGCCCGGCGTCGAGGTTGGTCGTGCCGATGAACAGCAGCCGCCCGCGCCGGTGCTCCGTGGCGATCTCCGCCAGCAGCTCCGGCGTGACGTATCGCGCGATCACCCGCGCCAGCGGCGTGGTGTCGCCCAGCGCCGTGCCCGAGATCAGGCCCGAGAAAAGCGTCGACTCGACAAGGTCGGCCGTCGCGTAAGCCGAGTAGATCTCGCGCAGCGTGGCGTCATGCTTCGGCCCGAGGAAGGCGAAGGGCGCGATGATCGCGCCGGTCGAAATGCCGGAGACGCCCCGGAATTCTGGCCGCGCGCCGCTCTCGCTCCACGCGGCCAAAAGCCCCGCTCCGAAGGCGCCCCACTGGCCGCCGCCGGAGAGCGCCAGCAAGTCCAGCTTGGGCGTGCGGCCCGCCGCCAGGTCCGCGCCAAAGCGCGTCCGCAGAAGCGACGCCTCGGCGAGGATGAAGTCCTGCATGTCTTGGTCGCTCAGGGCGTCGCCCCATGTGCGCAGGCCGCTCATGCCGAGCGGCTCCACCGCTTCGGCGAGCGAAGGCGGCACGGGTTGGCGCGTCAGCGGCCCGCCACAGCCGGCAAGCGCCAGGACAGCCGCAGCGATGGACAGCGCAAATCGGCGGGGCGCCCCGACGCGCCGCCGCCGCCGCCACGAAGGAGCCACGTGCCTCAAGGACGACGATGCGTCGCGAACCGATTTCATGTCGCGCATGATGCCGGGCGACGAAAAGTGGATTTATCTTTCCACGCCACCTGAGACGGTGGCGCGTTGTCGCATCCGTTTCGCAGAAAGGGCGCGCGCGCGGATGGTTCGCGGCGTCTCGCCGGTCCATCGCCGCACGGCGCGCGACAGGGCCGAGGTATTGGCGTAGCCAAGCCGCGCGGCCACCTCGCCCATGGTCATGCCCGCGGACCCGAACAGGCGCAGCGCCGTGTCGCGCCGCGTCTCGTCCAGCAGATCGGAAAACGCGACGCCGCGCGTGGCGAGCCGCCGCTGCAGGGTGCGCGCGCTCGTTCCGCTCGCCGCAGCCGCATCGGCGATCGAGATCGACCCGGCGCCCAGGATCGCACTGATCGCCCAGCGCAGCGACCGGACGAGCTCATCCTCGTCATCCGGCCCGGAGAGGTCCGCCGGCGGTTGGGGAAAATCTTCGGCAGGGCGGCGGAGGCGTGCGTCGGCCACGCGCGCCGGAATGTCGATGACCAGCTCAGGCGTTGTCGCAGCCTCCACGCGGCCGAACCAGGAACGCAGGTGCGCGATTCCGGCAGTGGGGTGAGGCGTGATCTCAAGCCGGGAGAACAATGGCGGCTCGGCCCCGGTCGCTCTGCAGATCGCCTGCGCAAGCGCGGCGACGTATTGCTGGACGAAGTGCAGCGTCTCCGGATCGAAGGCG
Source organism: uncultured Rhodobacterales bacterium (assembly GCA_964584215.1). Lineage (GTDB taxonomy): Bacteria > Pseudomonadota > Alphaproteobacteria > Rhodobacterales > Rhodobacteraceae > Rubrimonas. The sequence goes on along the minus strand of CAZOZE010000189.1, from coordinate 20,854 downwards.
AGGCCCCACCTGTCCTTGAATCGCAGGCCAGCCGGCGTGTCCTCGACCGCGATGCGCTCATGCGTGCTGTGCCGGGGCATGAGTTCGACTATCGCATGGAGGGCCTGACGCGGCGACCGCCGCGCGAGGGCGATGACGCCGAGGCCCCCGATCTCGCTGAAACTGGAGCTCGCCCCGATGCGGCAGAAAACGTCGGGACCCTCAGTTCGCCCGAGACGGCGCAGCAGCGCCGCGCTGTTGAGGATCGGTGCGAAGCGGTCGGCGTCCTCGGCGACCCACGCGCCGAGCGCAGCCTGATGGAGCAATTCTTCAACAGGCAGGCCGCGTTCCACCATCCAGCGCAGGATGGGCGTGAGCACCCCGGCGCGGATCGAAGGAACCATTTCACCCATCTGCGCTTCCAAACCGGATTGCCTCCGCCTGACGATTATCGGTTTACAGCATTGAATGAAACAACGATTCGAGGCGAGCCGGTTGTCGAGGCCGAGAACCCAGAGACGGTTGGAGCCCGGTCAACGCCGCACGGCCAACCTCCCGCGCCTGAAATCTCTCCCCTCCGGCGCGGGGCCAAGATTTCCCCAATGTTTCGGGGTCTTTTCTGCGCAGGCGTCAGTGCGCGGCAGCGTGCCGAGAGGTGGTGTATGCGGCCGTCCAAAGGTTTCATTGAACCGCCCCGCGCCGTCGAGGGCGCGCGCCAGCCCCTGCGTCGCCGCGCCGCTCAGCAGCCAGCCGGAGACGAGCCATCCGAGGCCCCTGACGCCGTCGGCCAGATCGGCCCAGGGCAGAACGGCGAAACCGCCCAGCCGAGGCCGAGCGGGATCCGCAGCAGGCGGTCGGCGGCGCCGGTCGCCGACGGGGCGACCGGGCCGCGCGCGGCGGCGAGTCGGACACGCGCCGTCCAGTTGGCGAGCGCGCCGATCTCCGCATCCCAGCGCGCCAGCAGCCGCGCCCGGGTCTCCGACGAGCCGTATTCTGCGAAGTCGTAGTCGATCAGCTTGATCGTGGACAAGTCGGGCGCATCCTCCGGCGCCTCAAGCGACGTGTGTCGCCCGGCGACGGCCTATTCGGCGTTTGTCGCGGGCGTATCGCCGCGCCGCGCCGGGTGATGGCGTCATGAATGGGGAGTGAGCGCCAACCCAGCGAATTCGCTTGTCCGTCTCAGCCGTGGCGTGCAGTTTCGCCCGACGCTGCGGGGGAAGCTCATGCCGGCGAGCAGGTTCGCGCCAGAGGTGAGAGGTGGTCCCCTGAACGCCGAACGATGCGCTGCGCCGGATTTGCGATCCGGGAAGATGGCTCGGGATGCGACTGCAACGTGCGCGCCTTGCCGGGAGTTCACGGAGGATATGCCACAGGTGGCCAAGACCAACCTGACCCTTGTTCAATTGGCGGTGCTCGAAGCCGTGGCGCGATGCGGCGGCGTCGGCGCGGCGGCGCGCGATCTGGGGCTGTCGCAGCCGTCGGTGTCGAACCACGTCAACCAGATCGAGTCGCGGCTGTCGCTGCGGCTGTTCCGGCGCGAGGGCCACCGCTTCGAGCCCAATGACCGGCTGCGGGCGATCCTGCCGCGCATCCGGGCGATCCTGAAGCTGTCCGCCGACCTCGAGGCCGCGCTGCGGGCCGAGGCCGCCGTCGAGACCGGCAGGCTGACGATCGGCTACTCGACGCATCAGTTCGTCATGTCGGCGCTGGCCGAATACGGGACGCGCCATCCCGGCGTCCGCCTCGCGGCGCGCAGCATGGGCTCTTTCGATCTGATCGCGGCGCTGCGGCGCGGCGACATCGAGGCGGCCTTCGCCACGCTGCCCGCGCCGGATCCGGACCTGCACTGCCTGCTCCTGCGCAGGGACGAGATCGTGCTGATGGTTGCGCGCGGGGATCCGCTGGCGGCGCGCGGCGCGATCGCCTGGCCCGAGATCGCCGGCCTGCCGCTGATCCGGCGCGAACCCACCTCCGGCACGCGCGCGGCCTTCGACGCCGCCGCCGCGGGGCAGGGGGTCGCGGTGACCGCGCGGCTCGACCTCGGGTCGTGGGATTCGCTGCGCGAGGCGGCGCTGCTGGGCATGGGGCCGGCCCTCGCGATGCTGGGCGAGATCGACGGCGCCGACGCCCGCGTCGCCGCCGTCCGCGTCGGCCCGCCCTTTCCCGACGTCGGCCATTATCTCGTGACCTTGCCCGAGTATCGCGCCACCGCCCCGGTGCAGGCCCTGTTCGCCGTGGTCGAGGCGCTGTCGCCCGTGCGTCCGAAGCCTTGCGGGGCATATAGGAAAACCAAATGATTTTGCCTGTCATTAGGATGTTACAATAATTGGTTAACCCAACTCGGAGATTTCAGCAGGAGAACCACCATGCCAGTTCGCCGCCTCCTCCTTTCCGGCGTCGCAGCGCTCGCGCTCGCGGCCGGCGCCGCCGCCGCAGCCTGCCCCGAAGCGACCGTCGCCGACATGAAGGGGCTGTCGCCCGCTTTCCCGCAGCAGTTCGAGCTGGACGAGTTCCAGGCCGTCGGCGGTTGCGCGCTCGCCTTCGCGGAGAACCCGGCGATCGCCGAGCTGAACGCCCGCATCGTCGGCAATCCGGCGCTGCCGCCCGTGGCTGAGCGCCTGCCGGCCGAGCCTCTGGTTGTCGCGCCCTACGCGGCCATCGGCCAGTATGGCGGCGCGATCACCGGCGTCTCGCGCGGCACCGAATCGGGCACCTCGGACCTGCTGTCGGTGCGTCACGTGAATCTCGTGCGCTACGCCGACGACCTCAAGACCATCGTGCCGAACGTGGCGAAGGGCTGGACGTGGAACGAGGATTTCACCCAGCTGATCATCACCCTGCGCGCGGGCCACAAGTGGTCGGACGGCGCGCCCTTCACCGCCCATGACGTCGCCTTCTGGCACAACGACGTGCTGACCAACTCCGCGATCACCGAGAAGACGCCCGACCGCTGGGTGTTCGGCGACCGGCCCGCCACCGTCGAGGCGCTGGACGACGCGACCGTGCGCTTCACCTTCGCCTCGCCGCAGCCCAACATCATCAATCGCTGGGCGATGGACTATGGCCAGACCTTCCTGCCGCGGCATTTCCTCGGCCGCTTCATGGACGCCCACAACGCCGACGCCGCGAGCCTGCGCGCCGAGTTCGGCTTCGCGTCCGAGAAGGAGGCGATCGACTTCTTCTATGGCGGCTCGGACTGGAAGGACGTGCCCTCGCCGCTGCTGAAGGATCCCGCCAGGGCGGCGAAGACCGGCGTCATGCCCACGCTGGAGTCGCACATCGTGGCGGCCGAGGATTCGAACGGCCGCCGACTGGTGGCCAACCCCTACTTCCACATGGTGGACACCGCCGGCCACCAGCTGCCCTACATCGACGAGATCCGCGAGGACTATGTCCCCGAGCGCGATGTGGTGAACCTGCGGGTGATGAACGGCCAGGTCGTCTGGAAGCAGCAGGCGATCGAACTGAACGATTTCCCGCTGCTCAAGGAGAACGAGGCCAAGGGCGGCTACACCGTCAGCCTCGCGCCGACGCTGGGCGAGACGGTCTATTACTCGTTCGCGCGCAACCACAAGGATCCTGTCCTGCGCGCGATCTTCAACGACCCGCGCTTCAGTCAGGCGATGTCGCTGGGCCTCGACCGCGAGGAGATTCGCGAGATCGTCTATCTGGGGCAGGGTCGGCTCGAACAGGCGATCCCGGTCGAGGCGACCACCGTCGGCTTCGTGCCGGAGGACGCGCTGACCCAGTTCGTCGGGCATGATGCGGACCGCGCGAACGCGCTGCTCGACGAAATGAAGCTGACCCGCAACGCCCAGGGCCAGCGGATGCGCCCAGACGGCAAGCCGCTCGCCTTCCGCATCCTGTTCGCCAGCCAGGGCAGCCCGGTGCAGCTGCACGAACTCGCCCGCAGCATGTGGGCCGATCTCGGCATCACGGTGGACCTGCGCGAGGTGACCTCGGACGAATACCGCGCCACGGCCAACGCCAACGACGTGGACGTGTTCATTTGGAAGAACGACGGCATCTCCGGGCCGTTCATCGCCCAGGACGCCACGATGCTGGTCCCGTCCTTCGGCGACTTCTTCAACCCCGGCGGCGGTTTCGAGTGGGCGAAGTGGCGGGAGACGGAGGGCGCCGAGGGCATCGAGCCGCCCGCCGACATCCTGCGGTTGTGGGAGCTGGCCGACGTCTTCCTGTCGGCGCCGCTCGGCTCGGCCGAGTCTGATGCGGCGGGTGCGGAGATCGTGCGCATCCACGCCGACCAGATGCTGAAGATCGGCGTCGTGGCGGGCATCCCCAGCCCTTACGTCCAACGCAACGACCTGAAGAACGTGCAGCCGCTGACGGCCAAGACCTACGACTACTACTGGACCTACCCCTACCGGCCGCAGCAGTGGTTCCTCGCCAGGTGAGTTGACACCCGTCCGCCCCGGCTTGTCCGGGGCGGGCCCCCATTGCGGTGGAGGCGACGATGGCCCGGTTCCTGATCGAGCGCGGGTTCGGCATGATCCTGACGCTGTTTCTCGTCTCGATCATGGTGTTCTTCATCATGGAGCTGCCGCCCGGCGACTATGCCGAGCGTTATGCTTTCCGGAAGTATTCCGGCACCGGCGTCACCATGACCGAGGCCGACGTGCAGGCGATCCGCGCTCAGCTGGGCCTCGACGCCCCGGCGCCGGTGCGTTACCTCGACTGGATCGGCGGGATCGTGACGCGCGGCGACTTCGGCCCGGCCTACGCCTTCGACACGTCGGTGAACAACATCATCGGCGACAAGGTGTGGCTCACGCTCGGCCTGTTGTTCGCCACGCTGATCATCACCTACGCCGTGTCGATCCCCGTGGGCATCTACGCCGCCGTGCGGCGCGGCTCGGCGGCGGATTACGGGCTGACGGTGTTCTCCTATCTGGGGCTCGCGCTGCCGAACTTCCTGCTGGCGCTGGTGCTGCTCTACTTCGCCAACCGCTGGTTCGGCGCCTCCGTCGGCGGCCTGTTCAGCGCCGACTACGCCGAGGCGCCGTGGTCGGCGGGCAAGTTCTGGGACCTGGTCAAGCATCTCTGGCTGCCGGCGCTCGTGCTGGCCTGGTCGGCGCTCGCCTACCAGATCCAGACCGTGCGGGCGACCATGTCGGACGAAATCGGCAAGCTGTCGGTCACCGCCGCCCGCGCCCGCGGCGTGCCCGAGGCGCGGCTGCTCATCAAGTATCCCGCCCGGCTGGCGATCAACCCGGTGGTCTCGACCATCGGCTTCGACGTGAACCGCATCTTCTCTGAGCTGCCGATCGTGGCGGCGGTGCTGGGGCTGACCGAGCTCGGGGATCTGCTGCTCAAGTCCTACCTCGACCTCGACATGAACGTGGCCGGCGCAATCCTGCTGATGCTGACGGTGGTGATCGTGGTGATGAACTTCGTCTCGGACCTGCTGCTGGCATGGCTCGATCCGCGCATCCGGCTGGGGGGCTGACATGACCGCCGTGACAGATGCCGCAGCGCCAGCCGAGACCGCAGCCGAGACCGCAGCCGAGCGCCGCGAGCGGGTGAAGCGCGAGCGCTATTACTCCGCCAGCCAGTGGACGCTGATCTGGTGGCGCTTCCGCCGCCACCGCGCGGCGATCGTGGCGGGCGCGATCCTCGCGCTCATGATCGTGCTCGGGCTGTTCGCCGAGTTCTTCGCCCCCTATGGAACCTCCGAGCGCAACCGCGCCTATCTCTCCGGTCCGCCGCAGGCGCCGATGTTCTGCGACGACAACGGCTGTTCATGGCGGCCCTTCGTGCACGGCACGCGGACCGAGCGCGACCCCGTCACCCTGCGCTCGCGCGCCGTGCCCGACCCGGAGACGCGCAACTACGTCGCCCTCTTCGTGCCGGGCGAGCCTGCGCGGCTGCTCGGCGCGATCCCGATCCAGACCCGGCTCTTCGGGCTTCAGAACGGCGAGCGGCTGCATCTGTGGGGGACCGACGCGCAGGGCCGCGACGTGTTTTCGCGCACGCTCTACGCCACGCGCACCTCGCTGACCATCGGGGTGGCCGGGGTGCTGATCTCCTTCGTGCTGGCGCTGGCGATCGGGGGCGTCGCGGGCTATGCGGGCGGCTGGATCGACAGCGCCATCCAGCGCGTGACCGAGGTTGTCCGGGTGATTCCGGTCATCCCGCTCTACATGGGTCTGGCTGCGGCGATGCCGAAGGAATGGTCCTCGACCCAGGTCTATTTCGCCATGACGCTGATCCTGGGTCTGTTCGGCTGGCCGACGCTGGCGCGGCGCATCCGCAGCCAGCTCCTGTCGATTCGGGACGAGGACTATGTGCTGGCGGCGCGGCTCGCGGGCGCGCGGCCGGCGCGGATCATCACCGCGCACATGCTGCCCAGCTTCACCAGCTTCATCATCGTCGATCTGGTGATCTCGTTTCCCTACATGATCCTCGCCGAGACCGCGCTCAGCTTCATCGGTCTCGGCCTGCGGCCGCCGGCCGTTTCATGGGGGGTGATGCTGCAGCAGGCGCAGTCCATCGCCGCCATCGAGCAGGCCCCGTGGCTGTTCATTCCGGCCGGCTTCGTGGTGCTGGCGGTGCTGGCGTTCACGGTGCTGGGCGACGGCTTGCGCGACGCCGCCGACCCCTATTCGGAGGCGCGCTGATGCTGAGGGTGGAAAACCTCTCGATCTCGTTTCGCACCGACGAGGGGCGGATCACTCCGGTCCAGAACGTCGATTTCGCGGTGGACGAGGGCCGCACGCTGGGGCTGGTGGGCGAATCGGGCTCGGGCAAGTCGGTCTCGACCAAGGCGATCATGCGGCTGCTGCCCGGCGCCGCCGAGATCGACCCCGCCGCGCGCATCCGCTTCACCGACCGCCGGGGCGAGGAGATCGCCATCGAAGGCTTGCGCCCCGGGTCGCGCGCGCTGCGCCGGCTGCGCGGCGGTGAGATCGGCATGATCTTCCAGGAGCCGATGGCGAGCTTTTCGCCGGTGTACACCATCGGCAACCAGATGATGGAGGCGATCGGCCTGCATCGCGGCCTGCGCGGCCGGGCGGCGCGCGATCTGGCGGTCGAGATGCTGGCCAAGGTCGGCATCTCAAATCCGGCCGCGCGGATCGACCAGTATGCGCACGAGCTGTCGGGCGGCATGCGGCAGCGCGCCATGATCGCGCTCACCCTGTCGGCCGGGCCGCGGCTCTTGATCGCCGACGAGCCCACGACGGCGCTCGACGTCACGATCCAGGCGCAGGTGCTCGATCTCATGCGCGGCCTGCAGCGCGACCTGGGCATGGGGATGATCTTCATCACCCACGATCTCGGCGTGATCGCCCAGATCGCGCAGGAAGTGGCGGTGATGTATCTGGGCGTCATCGTCGAGCGCGGACCGGTGCGCGAGGTGCTCAAGAACCCGGCGCACCCCTACACCCGCGGCCTGATCGCCGCCATTCCGCGGCTCGACCGGCTTGAGGCGCGGTTGTCCCCGGTGCCCGGCGACATTCCCTCGCCCGCTGCGCGGCCTGTGGGCTGCCCTTTCGTCACCCGCTGCGCCGAGAAGGTGGCGGGCCTGTGCGACCGCATCGCGCCGCCGCCGGTGGCGCTCGGCCCCGGCCGCGTGGTGCGCTGCCACCTCCATGCCGAACGGGCCGTCGCATGAAGGACATGAGCGCCGAAACCCTGATCGAGGTGAAGCGCCTCGAGGTCGCCTTCGAGATCGGCAAGAAGGGCCTGTTCGGCGGCGCGCGCAAGCGGCTCCGCGCTGTGGACGACGTCAGCTTCGATATTGGCCGGGCCGAGACGGTGGGCCTTGTGGGCGAGTCGGGCTCGGGCAAGACGACCGTCGGCCGCGCCATCCTGCGCGCGATCGAACCGACGGGCGGGCAGGTGATCTATCATGGCGCCAGGGGCGATCTGGATCTCGCTCATGCCTCCGAGGCCGAGATGGCGCGCGTGCGCCCGAACCTCCAGATGGTGTTTCGCGAGGGCGGGCTCGATCTCGCCACGCTTTCGGGCGCCGCGCTACGCGCTTTCCGCCCGCGCATGTCGCTGGTGTTCCAGGATCCCTATTCCAGCCTCAACCCGCGCATGACGGTGCGCGACATCATCGCCGAGCCGCTGACCGCTTCGGGACTGCTTGCCGACCGGGCCGGGATCGACGCCCGCGTGCGCGAGATCGCGGCGCGCTGCAAGCTGAACCTCGAACATCTGCGCCGCTTCCCGCACGCCTTCTCGGGCGGGCAGCGCCAGCGCATCTGCATCGCCCGCGCGCTGGTGGCCCGGCCCGATTTCGTCGTCTGCGACGAGAGCGTGAGCGCGCTTGACGTCTCGATCCAGGCCGAGATCATCAACCTGCTGAAGGATCTGCAGGACGAGATGGGGGTGAGCTTTCTGTTCATCGCCCATGACCTGAGCGTGGTGGCCCAGATCAGCCATCGGGTCGCGGTGATGTATGTCGGCAAGTTCGTCGAATACGCCCCCGTGCGCAGCCTGTTCTTCCATCCCCGCCATCCCTACACGCATGCGCTGCTGACCGCCGTGCCCCAGGCCGACCCCGATCTGCCCTTCGCGCCCGAGCGGCTGGAGGGCGAAATCCCGAACCCCGCCGCGGCGCCTCCGGGCTGCCGCTTCCATACCCGCTGCCCCCTCGCCAGGCCCCGCTGCGCCGTCGATGAGCCGGCGTGGCGCGAGATTGCGCCCGCCCATTTCGTCGCCTGCCATTTTGCGGAGGAATTCGACTTTCGCCGCGCCGAGACCCCTGAGCAGAACCGAGAACCCGCTTGACCGACGTCGTGATCGAACCTCCGCGCGGCGGCGAGCCCTGGTTGCTGACGCCGGGACCGCTGACCACCTCCCATGCGGTCAAGGCCGCCATGCTGCGCGATCTGGGCAGCTGGGACGCCGATTTCCGCGCCATGACGGCCGAGCTGCGCGCGCGGCTCGTGGCGCTGCCGGGGCCGGGGAGCGAGGCGTTCACCGCCGTGCCGATGCAGGGGTCGGGCTCGTTCGTGGTCGAGGCGATGCTGGGCACGCTGATCCCGCGCAAGGCGAAGGCGCTGGTGCTGGCCAACGGCGCCTATGGCCAGCGCGCGGCGGCGGCGCTGGCCCGGATGGGCCGCGCGGCCGAAGTTCTGGACAAGGGCGACTATCTGCCCCCGCGCGGGGCCGAACTGGCCGAGCGTCTCGCCCGCGACGCCGCGATAACCCATGTCGTGGCGATCCATTGCGAGACCTCCTCCGGCATCCTCAACCCGCTCGCCGAGATCGCCGGGGCGACGGCGGCGGCGGGGCGGCGGCTGCTGGTCGATTCCATGTCGGCCTTCGGCGCGGTCGAGCTGCCGCCGGGCCTGCCCTTCGACGCGCTGGTGAGTTCGGCCAACAAGTGCATCGAGGGCGTGCCGGGTTTCGGCTTCGCCCTCGTGCGCCGCGATGTGCTGGAGCAAGCCGCAGGCGCCGCCCATTCGCTGGCGCTCGACCTGCACGCGCAATGGGCCGAGATGGAGCGGTCCGGCCAGTGGCGCTATACGCCGCCCACCCATGCGGTCGCGGCCTTTCTTCAGGCCCTGCGCGAGCATGAGGCCGAAGGCGGCGTGGCCGCGCGCGGCGCGCGCTATGCGGCCAACCGCGATGCGCTGGTGGCGGGGATGCGGGCGCTGGGCTTCGAGACGCTGCTCGACGACCGCTGGCTGTCGCCGGTCATCACCACCTTCTTCCACCCCGCCGACCCGGCCTTCCGCTTTACCGAGTTCTATGACCGGATGAAGGCGCGCGGCTTCATCCTCTATCCCGGCAAGCTGACGGTGGCGGACAGTTTTCGCGTGGGCCATATCGGGCGGCTCGACGCGGGCGTGATGCGCGCCGTGGTGGAGGCGGCGGCGGCGACGCTTGGCGAGATGGGCGTCGCCTCGGCGGCGCCCGCGCCGCAGGCGCTGGCCGAGAAGCGAAGGGCGCAGGAGGAACTCGCGCGATGAAATTCGAGGCGGTGATTTTCGACTGGGCGGGCACCGTGATCGACTTCGGCTCCTTCGCGCCGATGGGGGTTTTCGTCGAGGCCTTCGCCCGCTTCGGCGTGACCGTCACCATCGCGGATGCAAGAAAACCCATGGGCGCGCCCAAGCGCGACCACATCCGCGCGATGCTGGCCGAACCCCATATCGCCGCCGCCTGGGAGGCTGCGCAGGGCGCGCGCCCCGACGCGGCCGCGATCGAGCGCATCTATGCGGTCTTCCTGCCGCTCAACGAGGAGGTCGTGGCCGACTATGCGACCCTTATCCCCGGCGCGGCCGAGACGGCGGCCTGGGCGCGGGGCAGGGGCCTGCGCATCGGCTCGACCACCGGCTACACCCGCGCGATCATGGCCCGCGTCCTGCCGCTGGCGGCCCGGCAGGGCTTTGCGCCCGAGGTCTGCGTCTGCGCCGACGACGTGCCGAGGGGCCGCCCGGGGCCGTGGCAGATGTATCGCGCCTTCGCCGACATGACGCTGCTGCCCGGGCCGCATGTCGTGAAGGTGGACGACACCGCGCCGGGCGTCGCCGAGGGCCGCGCGGTGGGGGCCACCGTGGTGGGCGTGGCGCTGTCGGGCAATATCGCGGGGCTGACGCAGAGCGGGCTTGCAGCCCTGCCCGAAGCGGACAGGCGCGCGATCCGCGCCCGCGCGGAGAGCGAACTTCGCGCCGCGGGCGCCGATCATGTCATCGACACGGTGGCCGAGCTGCCCGCGCTGCTCGAACGCCTCGACGCCGATGGCTGAGGCGCCGAATCTGCTGCTGGTCACGCTTGACCAGTTGCGCGCCGATGTCGTCTTCGGCGCGCTGCACGGGATCGCGCCCACGCCCGCGCTCGACCGGCTCAGGGCGGAGGGCGTCAGCTTCACCCAATGCTTCACGGCGGCCGCGCCTTGCGGTCCCGCGCGGGCTTCGCTGCTGACGGGCCTCTACGCCTTCAACCATCGCGGCGTGCGAAACGGCGCCCCGGTGGCTTCGCATCACGCGACGCTGGCGACCGAACTGCGCAAGGCGGGGCGCGAGCCGCTTCTGTTCGGCTATTGCGACATGGCCGCCGATCCGACCGACCGCGCCCCCGCCGACCCGGACCTGCGCAGCTATGAGCTGCCCGCGCGCGGCTTTCGCGAGGTCGTCGAGATGCGGTTCGAGGCGCCCATGGCCTGGATCGGCCACCTGCGCGCGAAAGGCTATGATGCGCCGGCGCCCCAGCCTGCGCGCTGGTTCGATCTCTACCGCCCGGCGGGCGAGGGCATCCGCGCGCCGGCCTTGTATCGCGCGGAAGACAGCGACACGGCGTTCCTGACCGATCGGACGCTCGAGGCGCTGGATGCGCGCCGCGACGGCCGGTGGGTCGCGCATCTGACCTATATCCGCCCGCATCCGCCGCTCGTCGCGCCCGAGCCGTGGAGCCGTCTGGTGGATGCGGCGGCGGTCCCGCCTCCCGCGCCTGCGGCGGACGGCCCGGCGCATCCGTTCCGCGCGGCATGGTTTTCCGAACCGGCCCAGCACGGGCTGTTCTGGGGGTTCGACGGGCGCTGCGACCGGCTGACCGCAGCCCAGGTCGCCGATCTGCGCGCGGTCTATCTGGGCCTTGTGGCCGAGGTCGATCATCATCTGGGCCGGGTGCTCGACTGGCTCGACGCCACCGGGCAGGCGGATCACACGCTTGTCGTGGTCCTGTCCGACCATGGCGAAATGCTGGGCGATCAGGGGTATTGGGGCAAGGACAATGTGCTGGCCGCCGCCCATCACGCGCCGCTCGTCCTGCGCGGGCCCGGTGTCGCGGCCGGGCGCAGCATCGACGCGGTGATCTCCTCCGTGGATGTCGCGCCGACGCTGCTCGACCTCATGGGCGCGCCGGTCCCCGCCGCCATGGACGGCTCGACGCTGCGCCCCTTCCTGCAGGGCCGCGCGCCTGCGGACTGGCGCGGCCTTGCGCTGACCGAGATCGACCTCGCCGAGCCCGGGGCGCCCACACGGTTCCAGCGCGCGCTGGGTCTCGGCTCCCTGACCGCGAACGCCGCGATCCTGCGCGATGCGACCCATACGCTGGTTCATTTCAACGGCGGCCTGCCGCCGATGCTGTTCGACCGCCGCGCCGATCCCGGAGAGAGCGCGAACCTCGCCGACACGCCCGAGGGCGCGGCGCAGGTGGCGCGTCTGCGCGCGCGCATGATCGACCTGCGCATGACCCGCGCCGACCGGCGGCTCACCCATCTCGCGCAGACGGAGTAGCCCCACCGCCGCGCGGACGGGATGAACGGCGCAAACCGGATCGCCGCCGTGCTTTCCGGGGTGGCGTCCCGGCGCCATCGTTCACTGTCCTGATCTATCATTCGCCTTGGCGTCGACCGGGCCGGGATGCGGGTGAATTCTGGTCGCAAGGCGTCGCCTTGCGGAACCGTCTGGCGATCTCGCCAGCTCTGGTCGCGCCTGACGCGCTGTGCTTCAGCCCTCGGCCACAGCGTGACTTCAAACGGGAAGCCGGCGAAAGCTGCAAAGCAATCTGTTCCTGATGAGCGTCGACCGCTCTCATCCCTTTTCATGGCGCGCGCGGCGATGCGATCGCGCTCTTGCGCCTTGTCATGCTGCGCCGCATCATCGGCGCTCGATCGCTGGGGAGTGGGCATGAGCAAGTTGCGCGTCGCGGTTGTGGACGCGGATCGCGATCGCGCGCTGATGATCGTCGATGGGCTGAAGGACGCCTTCGACGACGTGGACGTGGTGGTGATCGGCGACGAAAGCGGGCTTGCGCGGCGCATCGCCGAGGCGGCGGCGGATGTGGTGCTGATCGACCTCGCCTCGCCCTCGCGCGATGCGCTGGAGCAGATCGCCGCCGCCTCGGCGGCGTTCGAGCGTCCGGTGGCGATGTTCGTGGACCGTTCCGACGCCGAGACCACCCGCGCCGCCATCGAGGCCGGGGTCAGCGCCTATGTGGTGGACGGGCTGGAGAAGCGGCGCATCCGCTCGATCGTCGAGATGGCGATCAGCCGGTTTCACGCCCACGCCCGCCTGCGCGCCGAACTCGCCGCCACGAAGGAGGCGCTGGCCGAGCGCAAGACCATCGACCGCGCCAAGGGCCTGCTGATGAAGGCGCGCGGGCTGTCGGAGGACGAGGCCTACGCGCTGTTGCGCCGCACCGCGATGGAGAAGGGCCGCAAGCTGGCCGAGATCGCCCGGGCGCTGGTTGACGCGGCGGAGCTGCTGCGATGAGCCTCGAAGCGATCGAAGTGGGCTTCGTGCCGCTGGTCGATGCGGCGGCGCTGATCGTGGCGCGCGAGATGGGCTTCGCCGCCGAGGAGGGGCTGGACCTGCGTCTGGTGCGAGAGCCGTCGTGGTCCAACATCCGCGACAAGGTGGCGCTGGGGATCTATCCCGCCGCGCACATGCTGGCGCCGATGCCGCTGGCGATGAGCCTCGGCGCGGGCGCCATGCAGGCGGGCGTGATCGCGCCCTTCATCCTCAACACCGGCGGCGGCTCGGTCGGCGTGTCGCACGCGCTCGCCGCCGCGATGGGGATCGACGGACCAGCGGGCTATGGCGACGCGCGCGCGATGGGCGTGGCGCTGCTGCGCGCGGCGGCGCGGCGGCCAGTGGCGATCGGCGCGCCGTTTCCGCAGTCGATGCATGTGGAGCTGCTGCGCTACTGGCTGGAGGGCTGCGGCGGCGACCCCGACCGCGACGTGACGCTGCACACCGTGCCGCCGCCGCTGATGACCGAGGCGCTGGCCGCAGGCGAGATCGACGCGTTCTGTGTCGGCGAGCCGTGGGGATCGCTCGCCGTCGAGCGCGGCGTGGCGCGGCTGGCGCTGCCCGGCGCGGCGATCTGGGCCTGGGCGCCGGAAAAGGCGCTCGGCGTGCGCCGCGACTGGGCCGGGGCGCAGCCGGACGCGCTGGCGGCGCTGTTGCGCGCGCTGTTTCGCGCCGGGCGCTGGCTGGGCCGCGCGGCGAACCTGCCAAGCGCCGCCGAACTGATGGCCAGCCCCGGCTATCTGGGCGTGTCGGCGATGCTGATCGAGCGCGGGCTGACCGGCGCCCTGTCGGTGGACGGCTCCGGCGCGATCCGGCGCACGCCGCGCTTCATCGGCTTCGACGGCGTCGAGGCGAGCTTTCCCTGGCGCAGTCAGGCGCAGTGGATCGCGGCGCGCGCCGCGCGGCGCTGGGGCTTCGACGCCGCCGCCGCCCACGCCGCCGCCGCCGAGTGCTTTCGCCCCGACCTGTATCGCGCCGCGATCGCGCCGCTGGGCGCCGACCTGCCCGGCGCGTCCTCCAAGGTCGAGGGCGCGCTCGAATCGCGCATCGGCGTCGCCTCGGCGCAGGGCGGGCTGTTTCTCGGACCGGACCGGTTTTTCGACCGACGGGAATACGACCCCGATGTGAATGATTGTTATTAGGGCATACTGCTATTTTTTGATCAGGATATAGGCGAGAAATTCGGGTTTGGCCGAAATTTTCGGCGTAATTTCCTTTGACGCGCCGCAGCAAAAATGGTTCATTATCGGGGCGCGCCAATGGCGGCGCGCATCCGTGAAATTTCGCTCCGACGCCGGAGCGCAGCTGAGCAACGCCGCTCGACCCAAGCCAGCGCCCCACCGGGCGCGGCGAAAGGGTCGGGCGGTTTTTTCGTTTTCGGCGCTGCGCCGACTGAGAGGACCGCCATGCCCGTACGCACCCTGCTGGCCGCCACCGCGCTCACCGCGCTTTTCACCGCGCCCGCTTTCGCGCTGCTTGACGTGGAGAAGGACGAACTGACCTTCGGCTTCATCAAGCTGACCGACATGGCGCCGCTGGCCATCGCCTATGAGAAGGGGTTCTTCGAGGACGAGGGGCTGTTCGTCACGCTGGAGCCGCAGGCCAACTGGAAGGTGCTGCTCGACGGCGTGATCGAGGGGCGGCTGGACGGCGCGCACATGCTGGCCGGTCAGCCGCTGGCCGCGACGATCGGATTCGGCACTGCGGCGCATGTGATCACGCCGTTTTCGATGGACCTCAACGGCAACGGGATCACCGTGTCCAACGAGGTCTGGGCGCAGATGAAGCCGCATATCCCGCATGACGCCGACGGCAGGCCGGTCCATCCGATCTCCGCCGCCGCGCTTAAGCCGGTGGTCGAGAGCTTTCGCGCGGCCGGCAAGCCGTTCAACATGGGGATGGTGTTCCCGGTCAGCACCCACAATTACGAGTTGCGCTACTGGCTGGCCGCCGGCGGGCTGCATCCGGGCTATTACGCGCCCGACAACATCTCCGGCCAGATCGCCGCCGACGTGCTGCTGTCGGTGACGCCGCCGCCGCAGATGCCCGCGACGCTGGAGGCCGGCACCATCAACGGCTACTGCGTCGGCGAGCCGTGGAACCAGCAGGCGGTGGTCAAGGGCATCGGCGTGCCGGTGATCACCGACTACCAGATCTGGAGGAACAACCCCGAAAAGGTGTTCGGCGTCACCGCCGCCTTCGCCGACCAATACCCCAATACGGCGGTCGCCGTGACCAAGGCGCTGATCCGCGCGGCGATGTGGCTGGACGAGAACGACAACGCCAACCGCGCCGAAGCGGTCGAGATCCTGGCGCGCCCGCAATATGTCGGCGCCGACGCCGACGTGATCGCCGCCTCGATGACCGGCACCTTCGAGTTCGAGAAGGGCGACGTGCGCGCGATTCCCGACTTCAACGTGTTCTTCCGCTACGACGCGACCTATCCGTTCTACTCCGACGCGGTGTGGTATCTCACCCAGATGCGCCGCTGGGGCCAGATCGGCGAAGCCCGGCCCGACGCCTGGTTCGACGACGTCGCCCGCAAGGTCTATCGCCCGGACATCTATCTCGAGGCCGCGCGCCTGCTGGTGGAAGACGGTCTCGCCGCCGAGGCCGATTTCCCGTGGGAGAGCGACGGCTATCGCGCGCCCTCCGCCGAGTTCATCGACGGCGTGGCCTATGACGGCCGCGCGCCGAACGCCTATCTCGACGCCCTCGCGATCGGCCTGAAAGGCGCGCAGCGCGTCGTCGGCGCCGAAGTGACCGGCGGCTGAGACCGTGAAATTCCAGCAAGGATGTCGCGCATGACCATCGCCCTCGATCGGGACGACACGCCCGAACGCGCTCCCGCACGCGCCCGCGCCGCCCGCCGCGAAAGGCTGTTCGGGCTGATCGGCAAGGCCGACCGCTGGTTCTCGGTGCTCGGCCTGTCGTTCCTCACGCCGCTGCTGCGCCTCGCCGCCGGCGACAGCCCGAGAGCGCAGTTTCGCGAACTGTGGCGGCTAGCGGCGGCGCCGCTGCTGGCGATCCTCGGTTTTCTGGCGCTGTGGGCGCAGACCGCGCCGATGGTGCAGACCTCGCTGGGCGCCGTGCCCGGCCCGGCGCAGGTCTGGGCGCAGGCGCAGGTGCTGCACGCCGACCATCTCGCCAAACGCGACAGCGCGGCGGCGTTCGACGCGCGGCAGGAGGCGCGCAACGCCAAACTCGTCGCCGAGGGCAAGGCCGACCGGGTGAAATGGCGCAGCTACACCGGCGCGCCCAGCTATTACGACCAGATCTGGACGTCGCTGCAGACCGTGTTCTTCGGCTTCGCCATCGGTTCGGTGATCGCGATCCCGCTGGGCGTGCTGACGGGACTGTCGCCGGTCGGGCAGGCGGCGATCAATCCACTGGTGCAGGTGTTCAAGCCGGTCTCGCCGCTCGCCTGGCTGCCGATCGTGACGATGATCGTCTCGGCGGTCTATGTCTCCGACGATCCGACCTTCTCCAAATCCTTCATCAATTCCGCGATCACCGTCACGCTGTGTTCGCTGTGGCCGACGCTGATCAACACCACGCTGGGCGTCGCCTCGGTGGACCGCGACCTGCTGAACGTGGCGAAGGTGCTGCGGCTCTCGACAGCCACCAAGATCCGCAAGGTGGTGCTGCCCTCGGCGCTGCCGCTGATCTTCACCGGCCTGCGGCTCAGCCTCGGCGTCGGCTGGATGGTGCTGATCGCGGCGGAGATGCTGGCGCAGAACCCCGGCCTTGGAAAATTCGTCTGGGACGAATTCCAGAACGGCAGTTCCGACAGTCTCGCCCGGATCATGGTGGCGGTGCTGACCATCGGGATCATCGGCTTCGCGCTCGACCGCACGATGTACGCGATCCAGGCGCTCGTCACCTTCGACAAGTCGCGCTGAGGGGAGGGAGCGATGCCGCATCTGACGCTGGAGCACCTGTCCAAATCCTACGGCGAAGGCGCCGCGCGCCTCGACGTGCTGCGCGACGTGTCGCTCTCCATCGCCGAGGGCGAGTTCCTCGCGATCCTCGGCTTCTCGGGGACCGGCAAGACCACGCTGATCAACCTCATGGCGGGGCTGGAGACGCCCGACGCGGGGATGGTGCGCTTCAAGGGCCGCCCGGTCGCGGGGCCGGGGCCGGAGCGGGGGCTGGTGTTCCAGTCCTACTCGCTGATGCCGTGGCTGAGCGTGGCGCAGAACGTGGCGCTGGCGGTGGACGCGGTGCATGGCGCGAAGCCGCGCGCCGAGCGCGCCGCCATCGTCGCGCGCCATGTGGAGATGGTGGGTCTCGGTCACGCGATGAACCGCAAGCCCGCCGAGCTGTCCGGGGGCATGCGCCAGCGCGTCTCGGTGGCGCGGGCGCTGGCCATGGACCCCGAAGTTCTGCTGCTCGACGAGCCGCTCTCGGCGCTCGACGCGCTGACCCGCGCCAATCTTCAGGACGAGATCGAGCGCATCTGGGAGGCGGGCGACGGCGCAGGCGGGCGCAAGACTGTCGTGCTGATCACCAACGACGTGGACGAGGCGATCCTGCTGGCCGACCGCATCGTGCTCCTCACCCCCGAAGGCGCGCTCGGCGAGAGTTTCGTCGTGGGCCTGCCGCGGCCGCGCGACCGCGCCGGCGTCAACCACGACCCGGGCTTCAAGCGGCTGCGCGCGCGGATCACGCAGGCGTTGATGGATGTCGGGATGCAGCGCGCCGTCGCCGCAGACCGTCCGGCGCCGACGGTCGCGCCGATCCGGCTGGCCCCGAAAGCCTGGGCGCAGGCGGTGAAGACCGCGCCGCTCGCCGACGAGGCGCGGTATCTGAGGTTCTCGGGGCTGAAAAAGGTCTATCCCACGCCGACAGGCCCGCTGACCGTGGTGGACGGCTTCGATCTGACCGTCGCCAAGGGCGAGTTCGTCACGCTGATCGGCCATTCCGGCTGTGGCAAGTCCACGGTGCTGTCGATGGCGGCGGGGCTGAACGAGATCAGCGAAGGCGCGATCACGCTCGGCGGGCGGCATGTGCAGGGCGCCAACCCCGAGCGCGCCGTGGTGTTCCAGTCGCCGTCGCTGATGCCGTGGCTGACTGCGCGCGAGAACGTGGCGCTGGGGGTGGACCGGGTCTATCCCAGGGCCAGCCGCGCCGAGCGGGCGGATGTGGTGGACTATTATCTCGAACGGGTGGGCCTTGGCGACGCGCTCGACGCGTCCGCCTCGGCGATGTCGAACGGGATGCGCCAGCGCGTCGGCATCGCGCGCGCCTTCGCGCTGAACCCCCGGCTGCTGCTGCTCGACGAGCCGTTCGGGATGCTCGACAGCCTGACGCGCTGGGAGTTGCAGGAGGTGCTGATGGAGGTGTGGAGCCGCACCCGCGTCACCGCGATCTGCGTCACCCATGACGTGGACGAGGCGATCCTGCTCGCCGATCGCGTGGTGATGATGACCAACGGGCCGAACGCGCGCATCGGCAAGGTCATGGACGTGCCCCTGCCGCGCCCGCGCACCCGCCGCGCGCTGCTCGACCACCCCGAATACTACGCCTGCCGCGAAGAACTCCTCGGCTTCCTCGAGGAATACGAGCACGGCGCCCACAGCAAGAAGGCTGCGTGAGATGAGCAAGCAGAAACTGGTGATCATCGGCGCCGGCATGGCGTCGGGCCGCGCCCTCGAACATCTGTTCGACGAAGGAGCCGGCGCATACGACGTCACGCTGTTCGGCGCCGAGCCGCGCGGAAACTATAACCGGATCATGCTGTCGCCGGTGCTGTCGGGCGAAAAGACTTACGCCGAGATCGTGACGCATGACGCCGACTGGTATGCCGCGCATGGCGTGACGACGCGCTTCGGCGAGGCGGTCACCAGGATCGACCGCGCGCGCAAGGTGGTGGTCAGCGCGCGGGGCGAGACGCCCTATGACAAGCTGCTGCTGGCCACCGGCTCGGCGCCGTTCATCATTCCGGTTCCCGGACATGACCTGCCCGGCGTCACCGCCTACCGCGACCTCGACGACACGCTGCGCATGATGGAGGCGGCGCGCGCGCCGGGCGCGAAGGCGGTGGTGATCGGCGGCGGCCTGCTGGGGCTGGAGGCGGCGGCGGGGCTCGCCTTGCGCGGCATGGACGTGACCGTGCTGCACCTGATGGGCCACCTGATGGAGCGTCAGCTCGACCCTGCGGCGGGGTATCTGCTGCAGCGCGATCTGGAGCGCCGCGGCATCCGCGTCCACTGCAAGGCGCATACCCAGGCCATCGTCGGCGAGGGCCGCGCCGAGGCGGTGCTGCTGGAGGACGGCGCCACTTATGAAGCCGACATCGTGGTGATGGCGGTCGGCATCCGGCCCGAGACGCGGCTGGCGCTGGACGCGCGGCTGGAATGTTCGCGCGGCGTGGTGGTCGATGACGCGATGACGACCTCCGACCCTGACATCCTGGCCATCGGCGAATGCGTCGAGCACGCGAAGATCTGCTACGGGCTGGTGGCGCCGCTCTACGACATGGCGAAGGTCGCGGCGCAGACGCTGCTTGGCCGCGAAGCCGCGTTCCGGGGCATGGACGTCTCCACCAAGCTCAAGGTCACCGGCGTCGATCTGTTCTCCGCCGGAGACTTCGCCGAGGGGCCGGAGCGCGAGGACATCGTGTTCCGCGATCCGGGGCGCGGGGTCTATAAAAGGCTGGTGCTGGAGCAGAACCGCATCGTCGGCGCGGTGATGTATGGCGACACCGCCGACGGCGCGTGGTTCCTGCAGAAGCTGAAGGCGCGCGAGGACATCGCGGCGGACCGCGACACGCTGATCTTCGGCCCGGCCTTCGCGGGGGGCGCGCCGCTGGACCCTATGGCGGCCGTTGCAGCCTCGCCGGATGATCTCGAGATCTGCGGCTGCAACGGCGTGTGCAAGGGCGCGATCACCGGCGCGATCACGTCGAAGGGCCTGACCACGCTAGAGGAAGTGCGCGCCGTCACCAAGGCGTCGTCGTCCTGCGGCTCCTGCACCGGGCTGGTGGAGAGCCTGCTCAAGACCACGCTGGGCGACGCCTACGCCGCGCCCGCCGAGAAGCCGATGTGCGGCTGCACCGAGATGACGCATGAGGACGTGCGGCGGCTGATCGTCGCGAAGGAGCTGAAATCCATCCCCGCCGTGATGCAGGAACTGGGATGGCGGACCTCCTGCGGGTGCGCCTCCTGCCGCCCGGCGCTCAACCTCTATCTGATCGTCGCCTGGCCGACCGAATACCGCGACGACGGCCAGTCGCGCTTCATCAACGAACGCGCGCACGGCAACATCCAGAAGGACGGCACGTTCAGCGTGGTGCCGCGCATGTGGGGCGGCGTCACCTCGCCGGCCGAGCTGCGCGCCATCGCCGACGTGGCGGAGAAGTTCGCCATTCCCACGGTCAAGGTCACCGGCGGCCAGCGCATCGACCTGCTGGGCGTGAAGAAGCAGGATCTGCCCGCAGTCTGGGCCGATCTGAATGCGGCGGGCATGGTCTCGGGGCACGCCTACGCCAAGGGCCTGCGCACGGTGAAGACCTGCGTGGGAACCGACTGGTGCCGCTTCGGCACGCAGGACTCGACCGGGCTGGGGATCAGGCTGGAAAAGCTGCTGTGGGGATCGTGGACGCCGCACAAGGTCAAGCTCGCCGTCTCGGGCTGCCCGCGCAA
>CAZOZE010000188.1:0-4911 GCA_964584215.1 uncultured Rhodobacterales bacterium | reverse complement strand
ATCATCACGCCCAACGCGGCGGATGATCTCACGACCTCATGGAAATGGCTGCAAGAGAGCAACCCGAGGGCGGCGGACGAATGGCTGTCGGGCGTCCGCGAAACCATCCTCTCTCTTGGGGCGATGCCTGAAGCGCATCCGGTTGCACCGGAATCGAAGGCCTTCGGTCTGCCGATCCGGCGCGTTCTCTACGGTCGGTTGACCCGCTGGCGGATATACTACGCCGTCATCGACGGGGCGGTGCAGGTGCTTCATGTCCGGCATGGCCGTCGGAGCGACTGGCGACCCTGATCGGGGTGAGTTCAGGATACATGTAAAAGGTGGTCACCAGACCAGGGCTAAGAATCCCGCTGCCCCACGTCAGATCACGCCCGATGAAGCTGTGCATCGCCGCCGCGTCCTGGACAAGGTGACGAAGCCAGTTTTGCGAAGATCTCGTGCTCGGAGCGCGAACGCCTGGCAGGTCGTCCTGAATGACGTTGATGAGGTCGAACACGACCCTGCGCTCGCACCCCATGATCAGGTCGAGATTTCGCAGACCGACGTCGAAGTCGATCGCCACAGTGCGATAGCCCCGCGACGCGAGGCCAACGCCCAATCCGACGGTCGACGTGGTCTTGCCCACGCCGCCTTGGGAACCCCTCGACTCCGCAACCCTTGACCTCGCCGCCTGAAGCGGCACCCCTCAACAAACATGGCGACCGCCAATCGGGAATTTCCACCACATACGCGACGCGACCGAACATCCGCGCTCGTCTCATTCCAGAGATCCTCGGCGCTCCAAAGAGTTCCGCCGCCGTCAGAACCGCAGAATGCATCAAAAGCGAGTCGGAGCCAATTTTGCGCGCCGACCTATACACTACCAATGTTCCTCATGAGCGCACTAATTATCTCCAATAAAAACTGCAGTCCGGTGACGAAGCGCCTTATGCTTATGCGACATCCTGTCAAATAGGCGATCCGCATATTGCGGTATATATTATATTTACGTTTTATGCAGATTGCAAAAAATTGGCGAAACGACGGGAGAAGCGATGATGAACTCAATCGTACTTCTTGTCATCGGCCTGACCGGGATGATGACTGGCTGGTTCTTCTACTCAAAATTTATAGCAAAGCGCATATATCAGCTCGATGATAACTTTTTGACGCCGGCGCATGAATTTCGCGACGGCGTCGATTACGTGCCGACCAACAGATATGTGCTTTGGGGCCATCATTTCACATCGGTGGCGGGCGCGGCGCCGATCGTCGGCCCGGCGATCGCAGTGATCTGGGGCTGGGGGCCGGCGTTCCTGTGGGTGGTGCTGGGCACGATCTTTTTCGCCGGTGTGCATGATTTTGGCGCGCTCTGGGCGTCTGTTCGCAACAAGGGCCGCTCCATCGGCGCCTTGTCGGAGACGCTGCTCGGGGCGAATGCGCGCTCCATGTTCATGCTGGTGATGTTTCTTGTTCTGCTGATGGTCAACGCCGCCTTCGCCACGGTGATCGCCACGCTGCTGATCAAGTTCCCCTCGGCGGTGATCCCGGTATGGGGCGCGATCGTGGTCGCGATCGGCATCGGTCAGGCGATGTATCGGTCATCGCTGGGGCTACTCTGGCCGAGCGTCATCGGCGTGACGCTGCTCTACGCGCTTATCTTTGTCGGCGACGCCGTTCCGATCAGCCTGCCCGAGACCATGTTCGGCGTAAGCGACAACATCGTCTGGGTCGTGCTCCTGTTCGCCTACGCCGGCGTGGCGTCGGTTCTGCCGGTCTGGATGCTGCTGCAGCCGCGCGACTACATCAACGGCGTCCAGCTCTTCATAGCGCTCGGGTTCATCTATCTGGCGACGCTGCTCGCCGCGCCAGATGTGGTGGTGCCTTTCCTCAATCACGACGCGCCGGAGAACACGCCCTCGATCGTGCCGCTGCTGTTCGTCACCATCGCCTGCGGCGCGATCTCCGGGTTTCACGGGCTGGTCTCCTCTGGCACAAGCTCCAAACAGCTCGACAAGGAGACTGACGCGCGGCTTGTCGGGTATGGCGGCGCGGTCGGAGAGGGTCTGCTCGCGCTAGCGGCGATCATCTGCGCGACGGCGGGCTTTGCGAGCCTTGCGGAATGGAAGGCGGTCTACACGCATTTCGGTGCAGGAAGCGTGGGCGCCTTTGTCTCGGGCGGGGCCTCGATCATCTCGAACGGCCTTGGCCTGCCGGCGGGCGTCGCGGCGACGATGCTTACCGTGACGGCGGCGCTCTTCGCCGGGACCACCATGGACACCGGGCTGCGCCTGCAGCGCTATGTCATTCAGGAAGCGGCGGAGATCGCCGGGATCGAGCCGCTGAAGGGCACATGGGGCGCGACGCTGACAGCTCTGGCCTGCTGTCTCGCCATCGCCTTCGGCGCCGGGACCGACGGCGCGGGCGGCATGGCGATCTGGCCGCTCTTCGGCACCGCCAACCAGCTTCTCGCGGCGCTGACCCTGTTGATGGTGACCGTGCTGCTGGCGCAGCAAGGCCGCTCGACCGTCTATACGCTGGCGCCGCTGTGCTTCCTGCTGGTGATGACGCTCTACGCCCTGCTGCTGCAGATCGGCAGTTTCCTCGGGCAGGGCAACTATGTGCTGACGCTCATGGCGCTCGCGATCCTCGGGGCGGCGCTGCTGGTGACGGTGACGGCGGTCAGGGTGCTGCGGAAGACCGGCTTCGAGCTTGTCTCAAGAAGCCCGGTCAGGCCGTGAACAGAACCTGGCTCAATAGCCTGTCGGAAGGGCTCGCGGAATTCTACCGCGCGCCCTACCGGCAGACCCTCGCCCGGGAGGCCCGCGCGCGGGACGACGTGTTCATGATGCTGGTGTTCGGCGAGAGCCTCGGCGTTCCGAATCCGGCGCATCCCTATACGCTGGAGTTGATGCCGGTGCTCTACGAGAGCTTCCATGACTGGCATACGCGGATGGGTCACGAACACTCGCCGCTCGACAACGTGCGATGCTGCTAGACGCCATCGGCGGGCGCGGTGCGATCTTCGTTGGCGGCAAGGGCGGGGTCGGCAAGACGACGGTCGCAGCGATGCTCGCCGTAACGCTCGCCGAACGGGGAGAGCGCGTCCGGCTGGTCTCGACCGACCCGGCGCATAATCTCGGTCATCTGTTCGACCGCACCGTGGGCGACGGGCCGACCACGCTCGGCGCGGGGTTGCTCGCCCATGAACTCGATCCCGAACGGACCGTCGCCGCTCATCTCGCCGAGATCGAATCGTTCCTGCGCGAGATCATGCCGCGCGAAAGCCATGCGGAGATCACCCGTCATCTCGATCGGAGCAGCCATGCCCCCGGCATGGCCGAAGCCGCGCTTCTGGATCGCCTCTGCGACATGACGGAGAGTGTCGGA
The DNA here is from genome assembly GCA_964584215.1 of uncultured Rhodobacterales bacterium. Taxonomy (GTDB): domain Bacteria; phylum Pseudomonadota; class Alphaproteobacteria; order Rhodobacterales; family Rhodobacteraceae; genus Rubrimonas. Next base: position 1,542 of record CAZOZE010000188.1, on the reverse strand, counting down.
CGCGACGTGGATCGGCTCATCGTCGACACCGCCCCGACCGGCCATACCCTCGCGCTGCTGTCGCTGCCCGAGATGATGGCGGCCTGGACGGAAGGACTGCTCAAGAATCGCGCCGAGGCCGACCGCTTCGCGGCCAAGGCGCGTCAACTCGCCGGCGGCGCGCCGGAACCGGATCGCAACGCGCGCATCCGTGGCGTGCTGTCGCGACGGCGCGAGCGGCTGGGCAGGCTGCGCAACCGCCTGAGCGACCCCCAGCGCACCGCCTTCGTGATCGCGACCATCCCCGAGCGCATGCCGGTGCTTGAAACGCTGGCCCTGTCGCGGACGCTCGCGCGGGCGCACATCGCGGTTCCGGCGATCGTGGTCAACCGGATAAGTCGGAGCGAGCCGTCCGTGGTCGAAGATCGCCTCGCGCCGATCCGGGCTGCGCTGCCGCAGACGCCGGTCATCGCCTTGCCCGACCGCGGGCGCGAACCGACCGGATGGGCGGATCTGGCGTCGCTTTACGAGGCGCTGGCGCGATGCTAGCCTCGCTTATCCATCAGGGGGCCACGACACGAAAGTGTGCTAATTGTCCGGTTTGAAAGAACATTTGGCGAACTCATGCTGCGAGCATCGATCGCTTTTCCCTGAGCGGGCGCGGGCCCGCCACTGGCGCAGCGGGCCAGATGTAGTCGCGGGTGAGGCTGATGTGCTCCCAGCCAAGCGGGGCGATGTGGCGGGCGAGGTCGTCGCCTGCTGAGCGTCCCGCCTGCTTCAGGGCGGCGACGGCGTTTTGCAGGTAGCGTTTTCCCTCGTGTTTGCGAACTCAATTGCGAACTGCGCTAAAGGCTATCATTGAAGCGACCGTCGTCAACGTCCGGCATCGTGCGCGCCGAAGCACGTCTGGCGCGCCTGGATCGCGCTGCTGAGCGCCGACAGCGTCGGTACGAACGCCATCATGACGGCCCCCGGCACGGCGAAGACTACGGCGCGGCGCGCATCGGCGGATGCAAGCTCTTGATCCCTTTTTCATCAGGTCTTGGTCGAGAACGATAAATGGATTGACCTTGGCGTATGCCAAAGTCTTGATCCCTTTTTCATCAGGTCTTGGTCGAGAACACGTTGCAAGCGACACGCCTGTTATCTACACAGAGTCTTGATCCCTTTTTCATCAGGTCTTGGTCGAGAACCCCGCGCCGCTGTTCAGATAGCCCGAACAAGCGATTAGCGGGTGGTGTGCAGAAAACGGCGGCCGGTCGCGGAGCGGAGCCTTTCCGGTCCGTCCACGAAATGCGCCGACCCATGCGCCGTCGGGGCCTCCCCAGGGTGCGGGTGAAGACGATCTGTGCGGGCGCGTTCATGGGTCATGGCTCCAGCAGCGGTCAAATCGGCGGGCGGCGGCGTGGGTCACGCCATCGGGCCACGGCTTCGGCCCCATCATGCGCACTGTCGCGTCGTCGTCCAGAGGGTAGAGGCGCACGTCGTCGGCCTTTGGGTCGATGACGGCCGCCAGCGCGTCGGCCAGCGCGCGCGCCTCGGCGGCGCTGATGTCCGCCCAGA
>CAZOZE010000187.1:0-3414 GCA_964584215.1 uncultured Rhodobacterales bacterium | reverse complement strand
CTCCGCGAACCAGCGGCTGTCCCAGGTGCGGTTGACGCCGAGACGCAGCCCGATCGGATTTACCTTGTGACCCATCAGGCCTGCTCCTCAACCTGGCGAACCTTGATCGTGATCTGGCTGAACGGCTTCATGATCTTGCCATAGCGGCCGCGCGCGCGGGGGCGACCGCGCTTGAGCACGAGGTTCTTGCCCACATACGCCTCGGCGACCACCAGCGCGTCGATGTCGAGGTTGTGGTTGTTCTCGGCGTTGGCGATGGCGCTCTGCAGCGTCTTCTTCACGTCGATCGCGATGCGCTTCTTGCTGAACGTCAGGTCCGCAAGCGCCTTGGCGACCGGCTGACGCCGGATCAGCGCCGCGACGAGATTCAGCTTCTGCGGGCTGGTGCGCAGCATCCGGCTGATCGCCAGCGCCTCGTTGTCCGCCGCGCGGCGGGGATTTGCTGTCTGACCCATGATTACCTCCGCTTCGCCTTCTTGTCGGCGGCGTGGCCGGTGTAAGTGCGCGTCGGCGAGAATTCGCCGAACTTGTGCCCGATCATGTCCTCGGACACCGACACGGGAATGTGCTTCCTGCCGTTATAGACGCCGAACGTCAGCCCGACGAACTGCGGCAGGATCGTCGAGCGGCGCGACCAGATCTTGATCACGTCGTGACGGCCCGAGCCCTGCGCCCGCTCAGCCTTCTTCAGAACGTAAGAGTCGACGAACGGACCCTTCCATACGGAACGTGGCATGTCGCTCGCCCCCCTTACTTCTTGTTCTTGCGCACATGGCGCGAGCGGAGAATGTACTTGTCGGTCGCCTTGTTGGAGCGGGTCCGGGTGCCCTTGGTGTCCTTGCCCCACGGCGTGACCGGGTGACGGCCGCCCGACGTGCGGCCCTCGCCGCCGCCGTGCGGGTGGTCGATCGGGTTCATCACGACGCCGCGCACGCTGGGCCGCTTGCCCATGTTGCGCACCCGCCCGGCCTTGCCGAGGTTCTGGTTGGAGTTGTCGGGGTTGGAGACGGCGCCGACCGTGGCGACGCACTCCTGCCGCACCAGCCGCAGCTCGCCGCTGGTGAGGCGCAGCTGGGCGTAGCCGCCGCCCCGACCGACGAACTGGGCGTAGGCGCCCGCCGCGCGGGCGATCTGGCCGCCCTTGCCGGGCTTCATCTCGATGTTGTGGACAATGGTGCCGATCGGCATCGCCGACAGCGGCATCGCGTTGCCGGGCTTCACATCGACCTTGGCGCCCGCGATCACCTTGTCACCCGCGCCCAGCCGCTGCGGCGCCAGGATATAGGCGCGCTCGCCGTCGTCATAGGCCACCAGCGCGATGAACGCCGAGCGGTTGGGATCGTATTCGATCCGCTCGACCGTCGCGCTCACGTCCCACTTGCGCCGCTTGAAGTCCACGATGCGGTAGAGCCGCTTGGCCCCGCCGCCGATCCGACGCGCCGTGATCCGTCCGGTGTTGTTCCGGCCGCCCTTCCTGGTCAGCCCCTCGGTGAGGGACTTGACGGGGCGGCCTTTCCACAGGTCCGAACGGTCGATCAGAACCAGCCCGCGCTGGCCCGGCGTCGTTGGTTTGTATGATTTCAACGCCATCTTGCTGTCTTCCGCTGCATGTTCTTGTCAGGACCGGCCGTCACAGGCCGGTCGTCACGTCGATCGCGCTGCCGTCCTCGAGGGTGACATACGCCTTCTTTCGGTCCGCCCGCACGCCGGGCCGGCCCTTGAAGCGCTTGACCTTGCCCTTGGTGACCAGGGTGTTCACGCTCTTGACCTTGACGCTGAACAGCGCCTCGACCGCCGCCCGGATCTCGGGCTTGCTCGCGCCCATCGCCACCTCGAACACCACCGCGTTCGCCTCCGACGCCATGGTGGCCTTCTCGGTGATGACCGGACGCCGGATCACGTCGTAATGTTCCGCCTTCGCGCTCATTGCGCCTGCTCCCCGTCCCCGTGCGCGCCGCCAAGACGCGCCTCCAGCGCCGCAGCGCCGGCCCGCGTCAGCACCAGCGTGTCGCGCTTGAGAATGTCATAGACGTTGGCGCCCTGACTGGGCAGCACGTCGATGCCGTCGATGTTGCGGGCCGCCAGCAGGAAGTTCTGGTCAACCTCGGCGCCGTCGATCACCAGCGCCTTGCTCCAGCCCAGCGCCTTCAGCTTTTCCGCCAGCGCCCTGGTGCGCGGGGCGTCGAGCGCGGCGCTCTCCACCACGATCAGCGCGCCTTCCGCCGCCTTGGCCGACAGCGCCATCTTCAGGCCCAGCGCGCGCACCTTCTTTTGCAGGTCGTGCGCGTGGCTGCGCGGAACGGGGCCCTTGTAGGTGCCGCCATGCCGGAAGATCGGCGCGCCGCGCGACCCGTGGCGGGCGCCGCCCGACCCCTTCTGCTTGACAATCTTCTTCGTCGAGTAGTGGACCTCGGAGCGGCCTTTGGTCTTGTGGGTGCCGGCCTGACGGCGCGCAAGCTGCCAGCGCACGACGCGCTGCAGGATGTCGGCGCGCGGCTCGATCCCGAACACCGCGTCCGACAGCTCGACCTCGCCTGCGGCGGCGGCGTCCAGCGTGATCACATCGCGTTTCATTCCTGCGTCTCCACAACCGGCGTCTCGCCGACCTGGGCCTGACCGGCGGCGGCGCGGATCGCGGCGGGCGTCGGCAGGCCCTCGGGCGCCTTCAGCTTCACCGCGTCGCGGATCGTCACCCAGCCGCCGCGCGAGCCCGGCACCGCGCCCTTCACCATGATCAGCCCGCGCTCGGCGTCGGTCTTGACCACTTTCAGGTTCTGCGTGGTGATCCGCGCCGCGCCCATGTGGCCGGCCATCTTCTTGCCCTTGAACACCTTGCCCGGATCCTGGCACTGGCCGGTCGAGCCGTGCGAGCGGTGGCTGACCGACACGCCGTGCGAGGCGCGCAAGCCCCCGAAGTTCCAGCGCTTCATCGCGCCCGCGAACCCCTTGCCGATCGAGGTGCCCGACACATCGACGCACTGACCTTCAAGGAAATGGTCGGCGGTGATCTCCGCCCCCACCTCGATCAGATTCTCCGGCGCGACGCGGAACTCGCACAGCTTGCGCTTCGGCGCGACCTTCGCCACCGCGAAGTGGCCGCGCATCGGCTGGCTCACGTTCTTGGGCTTGGCCTCGCCCGCGCCGAGCTGCACGGCGGTATAGCCGTCGCGCTCCTCGGTGCGCTGCGCCACCACCTGCACCTGCTCCATCAGCAGCACGGTCACGGGAACCTGCTTGCCTTCGGGCGTAAACAGCCGGGTCATGCCCAGCTTTTTGGCGATCACTCCGGAACGCATGTCCGTCGCCTCCTCAGAGCCGGATTTCAACATCGACGCCCGCCGCGAGGTCGAGCTTCATCAGCGCGTCCACGGTCTGCGGCGTCGGATCGACGATGTCGAGCAGCCGCTTGTGGGT
>CAZOZE010000186.1:0-26069 GCA_964584215.1 uncultured Rhodobacterales bacterium | reverse complement strand
CAGCCGCCGTCGATGTGGATCATCTGGCCGGTCATGTAGTCGCTGTCGGCGCTGACGAGGAACGCGGCGGTGCCCTTCACGTCGTCGGGATAGGACACGCGCTTGATCTGCAGCGCGTCGCGGACGATGTCCTCATAGGCTTGGCCTTCATTCTGCTTGAAGCCCATTTTCACGAGGTCTTTGTCGAGTTGCTCCCACAGCGGCGTCACCACCACGCCCGGCGCGTAGCCGTTCACGGTGATGTTGTGTTCCGACAACGCGAGCGCGCCGCAATGGGTCAGCGCGAGGCAGCCGTATTTCGACGTGCAATACACCGTCACGTCGATCAGCGGCTTGCGCGAGGCGATGCTGCCCACGTTGATCAGCTTGTAGGGATAGTCGCGCTTGCCCTGGGCGATCATCTGCTTGGCGGTTTCCTGCATCCCCAGCCACATCGCCTTGGTGTTCACGGTCATGATGAGGTCCCAGTTGTCCTCGTCGATGTCCATGAAGAACCGGGGCTTGTTGAGGCCTGCGTTGAACAGGCCGACGTTGATTTCGCCGAAGGCGTCCACGGTGGCGGCGACGGCGCGCGCGTTGTCCGCGCGCCTGGTCACGTCCATCTCGACCGCGATCGCCTTGCCATTGCCGGCGGCGTTGATGCGGTCGGCGACCGTCTGCGCCTCGGCGAGATTGAGATCGCCCAGACACACGTTGGCGCCCTGCTCGGCGAAGTGCTCGGCGTTGGCGGCGCCCATGCCGCGAGCCGCGCCGGTGATCAGGATGTTCTTGCCGCTCAGGCGCTTGGGGTCCATGGTCGTCTCCTTCTCTGTCTTTGTTCGTGGTTATTTCCGTATCAGCGCGTCGGCGCGCGCCTGCGCGCGCTTCAGCGCCTCGCGCGGCGGGACGACGCCGCGCAGCATGTCGTGGAACTCCTCGCCGCAGATCTGGATCACGCCGACGATCTCGGGCACCGGCGGGCGCGGCCAGAACTGCAGCTCGTCGCGCCACGACATCTCGTCCACGGCGGCGAAGATCGGCGAGGCGCTGCGCACCTCCGGGTCGGCGCCGACCGAATAGCGCGGGTTGGTCCGGCTGCCGTTCAGCACATAGAGTTTCTGCGCCTCGGGCGAGGTGAACACGGCCAGCGCCTCGGCGGCGGCGGGCAGGCGCTCGGGCGCGAGATTGGCCGGGATGCCCAGCACATAGCCGCCCACCGGCGCCACCGGGCTGGCCCCCGGCCCCGCCGGATGCGGCAGATAGCCGGTCTGACCGCAGGCGGGCGACGCCTTGTCGCGTTCGAAATAGGGCGCGAGCAGGGTGTAGCCGTAGGCCATCGCGACATCGCCTGCGGCATAGGGCCGGATCCGCTCATACCACGACATCGACAGGATGTAGGGCGGCGAATACTTCAGCAGCTCCAGCAGGAACTCGGCCGCCCGCAGCCCGGCTTCGGTGTCGATGGTCGGGCGATAGCGCCGCGCCGCCAGATGATCGGTGTCGAAGCCGCCCGCGCAGGCGGGAAGGTTCAGGACCGGCTGTCCGAAATCGGCCATCGCCATCAGCACGGTGTGGCCAAGCGCGGTGCCGCGCGCCGCGTTCCACGCGATGCCGTATCGCCCCTGGCGGGGTTCGTGCAGCACGCTGGCGGCGTGCAGCAGCTCCTGCGTCGTGGCCGGCGGCGCCAGCCCTGCGGCGGCGAACAGGTCGCGGCGATAGAACAGCAGCTCCGGCGTCGTCTGCGCCGGCACGCCGTAAGCCCGCCCGCCCCAGTGCGCGGCCTTCCAGCCTGCGGTGTGGAAATCCGCCGGGTCGAGCCGGTCGATGTCGAGCGCGGCGTCGAGCGGCATGAGCACGCCGTTCTCGACGAACTCGCCGATCCAGGGCAGATCGACGGCGATGATGTCGTAGCGGCTGGCGGGGCGGCGGGCGTTGCGCAGCGCCTCCTCGCGCAGCCAGTCGATCGAAAACGCGCGCTGGTGGATCTGCGCGCCGATCACCTGTTCGAACTGGCGCTTGAGGTTGACCATCACCATGAAGGTGGGATCGCCATGCACCAGAACCCGCACGCCGCCGGGCGCCCTGAGCGGGGCGGGCAGCACCGATAGCGGCGGGATCGACTGGGACTCGGCGTAGCTGCCGCCGAAATAGTAGTCCTGCGCCCGCTGCTCGCGCGGCTGACCGGCGAAGCGGCGTTCCGCCAGTCGGCGCATCCTCCCGGAGAGCTGCGTCCACTGCGCCAGCAGCTTGTCGCTGGGGTGCATCGAAAAGGTCTTGCCGGTGCGGGTGCGCGGGCGCTGGTCGATCAGCCCGGCCTCGACCATCTCCTTCACCCGGCGGGTGGCGGTGGCGTAGGGCAGGCGACTGGCGCCGATCAGCGATGTCGGCGTCACGATCCGCGCGGTGAAGTGCGCTTGCAGCAGCTCCAGCGCCATGCGCAGATAGGCGTCGGAAGTCACGAGGTCGATGGTGTGCTCCACCTCTTCAACCATGTCGTGCACGAATGCGAGCATCTCGGCGTCGTCGGCCATCGCTTTCGGGACCGACGCTTGCGAGACCGGCGCCCGTGGCGGGGCCGGGCCGAACTGCATCTGGTTCGCCATCGCGTTCATGGTCGGGGCCGGTTCCTTCGCGCGCCGTCGTCGGCGCATGATCGCCGACGTGTCCGGACTGGATGATTCTGGTTCGCTCATGTCTCGCCCTTGCAGGATGTCCGCTTCGATATCCGAATCGGATGTTGATAATATCCATATTGGATATGAGTATATCCGTATCGGATATTTTTGCTGCATTTCGGACAAGCCGGGTCCGGCACAGTGTCGTCAGGTTCTTCGGCCTGCGACGAACGCCATGGCGAGCATGACGGACGTCCGCAGGTCCGAAGACAGAACGACGAACAACCGGGAGGAACCATCAAATGAAACTTCGCACCGCACTGGCCGCCAGCGTCGCCGCACTCGCCCTGACGGGCGCGGCGACCGCCGCCGACACGATGAAGATCGGCATCACCCAGAACAACGTCGGGGTGGACAGCTATCAGACCACCTACGAGAAGGCCTTCATCGCGGCGGCGCAGGCCAACCCGGCGATCGAGGCGGTGGTGCTCGACGCGGGCGGCGACGTCGCCCGCCAGATCGCGCAGATGGAGGATCTGATCCAGCAGGAGGTTGACGCCATCATCATCTGGCCGACCAACGGCGAGGCGGTGATCCCCGCCGTGCGCAAGGCGCAGCAGGCCGGCATCCCGGTGATCGTGACCAACTCCAACATCGCCGAGCCGGGCTTTCGCTTCGTGGCCTCGTTCTCCGGCCCCGACAACATCACCCAGGGGGCCCGCTCCGCCGAGATCATGTGCGACAAGTTCAAGGCGATGGGGATCGAGAGCGAGGCGAAGGTCGTGCACATCACCGGCCAGCCGGGCTACACCACCGCCATCGAGCGCGCCAAGGGCTTCGAGGACCGTCTGCCCGAGGTCTGCCCCGAGGTCACCGTTGTGGACACCCAGCCGGGCGACTGGAACCGCGAAAAGTCGCAGCAGGTGATGGAGGCCTTCCTCGTCAAGTATGACGACATCGACGGCGTCTATGTGGGCGACGACAACATGGGCGTCGGCGCGCTGAACGCCGCCAAGGCCGCCGGGCGCGACGGCATCATCTTCGTCGGCGCCACCAACTTCGCCGTGGGCTATGAGGCGATGGCGGCGGGCGACTACTGGGGCTCGATCTACCAGTCGCCGGTCGATGACGCAGAGGCGGCGCTGCAGACCGCGCTCGACGTGCTGAGCGGCAAGGATGTGCCGTTCCTGAACTATTTCGACACGCCGAAGATCACTCAGGACAACATGGGCGCGTTCACCAAGCCGGTGTTCTGAGAAACCGCGCGGCGCTTCGGGGCGCTTCGGGCGACCAGCGAAGGACGGCGGCGGACGGGCGACCGGACGCCGCCGCCGGGGCCGTGCGCTCGGGCCGGACAAACGCGGCCATTCTTGCAACAATCGGCGCGCGCCGCGGCGCAGTCGGCGTCCCCGACGCGGCGCCCATGTCGCCGCCTTGCAGGGCGGCGGCGCCGGGGACCGGCCGGATCGTGACGATCAAGGCGGGCGCAAAAAAGCCCGGGCGGGAAAAACCGCCCGCAGCGGACAGATCGCGCAACGACGCGGCTTCAGGGAGGAAATCGTGGCGACACTCACCAGACAACGGGTCGTGAGCATTCTGGCCAGGGAAGGCATCCTGATCGCCTTTGCGGTGTTCATGGTCGCCTTCACGCTGGCCAACCCGAAATTCCTGTCGGTTGACAACCTGTTCAGCGTCGTGCGGTCCTCCGCGATCCTGGGGGTGATGGCGCTGGGCGTGACGTTCGTGGTCATCAGCGGCAATCTCGATCTTTCCGTGGGGTCGATGATGTCGTTCTCGACCATCGTGGTGCTCGACCTGCACGACAGGATCGGCCCGGCGCTGGCCATCCCGGCGATGTTCGCCATGACGCTGGGGCTTGGCGCGTTCATCGGCCTGCTGGTGGGATACCTGCGGCTCAACTCGCTGATCGTGACGCTGGGAATGTTGTCCGCGATCCACGGTCTGACGCTGACCTACTCCGGCGGGCAGAACATGGACATCGCCGACAAGGAGGCGACCTGGTTCAGCGTTTTCGGTCAGGGGTCGGCGCTGGGCGTGCCGGCGCCGATCCTGATCTTTGCGGCCCTCGCCGCCGTGCTGGGGCTGCTTCTGGCCAAGACCCCGTTCGGCCGCAAGGTTTATGCGGTCGGCGGCAACGGCGCGGCGGCGACGTTTTCGGGCGTGCCGCGCGCGCGCACCGTGTTCACCTGCTATCTGATTTCGGCGGGCTGCGTCGCGGTTGCGGGGCTGATCCAGGCCAGCCGGTCGCTCGGCTCGCAGAACACCGTCGGCCAGGGTCTGGAGCTGGAGGTGCTGGCTGCGGTGATCCTCGGCGGCGCGTCGCTGCTGGGCGGATCGGGCGCCATCTTCAAGACCGTCGTCGGCGTGCTGATCCTGGGTTTCATCCAGAACGGGCTGCTGCTGGTCGGCCTGCAGTTCTACGTCCAGTTCGTCGTGACCTGGATCATCATCATCCTTGCGGTCTGGCTGGATATTGCGGCGAAGCGCGGCAAGCTCTGGTCGCCGATCGCCTGAGGGAGGGGAAGCCATGCAAGCGGGCGCACTGTCGAAGGCGCTGAAGCGCGGCGCGATCTGGGGTTTCATCGTGCTGGAGCTGATCTTCTTCAGCATCGCCGGGGAGTATCTGTCGCTCTCCGGCAAGGCGTTCATGGATTTCGACAACATGCTGCTGCTGCTCAAGCAGTCGGCGCCGATCGGGATCATCGCCATGGGGATGACCATCGTCATGGTGAACGGCAACATCGATCTGTCGGTGGGGGCCACCTTCGCCATCGCGGCGATCATCCTGCTGGACAGCATGACATGGCCGGTGTTCGCCGGTCTCGGCGACTGGGTGATCCCGGTGGCGTGGCTGCTGGCGCTGACGGCGGGCGCGGCGCTGGGCGCGCTGAACGGGTTCATCGTCTGGAAGACCGGCGTTGACGCCTTCATCGTGACGCTCGGCTCGATGCTGGGGTTTCGCGGCGTCGTCTTCATGTTCAACGGCGAGAACCCGACCAGCCACCTCAACTGGACGCTGGTGGATTTCGCCGAGGCGCAGCCTCTCGGGCTGCACACCCCGACATGGTTCCTGCTGGCGGCGACGCTGGCGGTATGGTTCCTGATGGCGCGCACGGTGCACGGGCGCAACGCCTACGCCATCGGCGACAACCGCGAGGCGGCGGTCAACGCGGGCGTCCGGGTCGGGCCGCACATGATGATCAACTTCATGATCATCGGCTTTCTGGCCGCGCTCTCGGCGGTGGTGTTCTACTCCGAAAGCGGTTCGGTGAACCCCAATGACGGCCAGCTCTATGAGCTGTGGGTCATCACCGCCGTCGTGCTGGGCGGCACGAAGATCACCGGCGGCGCGGGCGACGTGATCGGCACCTTCGGCGGCGTCATCGCCATCCAGCTGCTGCGCAAGGGGCTGGGCCATATCGGCGCGGACACATCGACCGTGAACCTTGCGATCGGGCTGATCCTGATCGCCGTGCTGATCCTCGACCGGCAGCTCAACGTCAGGGGCAAGGAGGCGCTGAAGATATGACCGATGCGAAACCCGTCCTCGAGCTCGAGGACATCGTCAAGACCTTCCCCGGCGTGCGCGCCCTCGACGGCGTCTCGTTCTCGGTGATGCCCGGCGAGGTTCACGCCCTCATGGGGGAGAACGGCGCCGGGAAATCCACGCTGATGAAGGTGCTGGGCGGCATTCACCAGCCCGACGGCGGCGCGATCCGCATGGGCGGGGAGCAGGTCGTGATGGCGGGGCCGCTGGAGGCCAAGGCCCGGGGCGTGATGTTCATCCACCAGGAGCTGAGCCTCGCGACCGAGCTGAGCGTCGCCGAAAACGTCTATCTGGGCGAACTGCCGCGCAAGCGTTTCGGCCGCGTCGATTGGGCGACGCTGCGCGACAGGACCGACGCGATCCTGAAAAAGCTCAGGGTCAGCTTCGACGCCAGAACCCGGGTGGGCGATCTGTCCATCGCCAATCAGCAGATGGTCGAGATCGCCCGCGCCCTCACCGTGGACGCGAAGGCGGTGATCTTCGACGAGCCGACGGCGTCGCTGACCGATGCGGAAAAGGTCGTGCTGTTCGACGTGATCGCCGATCTGAAGGCGAGCGGCGTGGGGATAATCTACATCTCGCACCGGATGGAGGAGATCTTCAGGATCACCGACCGCATCACCGTCCTGCGCGACGGGCAGTATCAGGGCACGGTCGCCACCGCCGAGATGACCGAGGAATCGGTCACCCAGATGATGATCGGCCGCAAGCTCGACCTCAGCCGCAACGTCGCGCGTCACGCGCTGGGCGACGTGGCGCTGGCGGTGCGCGGGCTGAGCTGCGGCGCCCTCTACCGCGATGTGAGCTTCGAGGTCCGCCGCGGCGAGATCGTGGGGTTCTACGGGCTGGTCGGCGCGGGCCGGACCGAGATCGCCGAGACGCTGTTTGGCCTGCGCGATCCCTCCGCCGGGCAGATCCTTCTGGACGGAGAGGCGGTGCGCATCCGCTCGCCCGCCGACGCCATCGCGCGGGGCATTTCGCTGGTCCCCGAGGATCGCAAGGGGCAGGGCCTGGTGCTTGGCATGAACTGCCGCGACAACATGACCCTGCCGCAGGTTGACGATCTGACGGCGGGGCCGTTCATGGCCGAGGGCGCCGAAGTGGCGATCTTCGATCAGTATCGCGACCGGCTCGACATCCGCACGCCGAACTGGAAACAGCGGGTGGGGAACCTGTCGGGCGGCAACCAGCAGAAGATCGTCATCGGCAAGTGGCTGTCGATGCATCCAAGCGTCCTGATCGTGGACGAACCGACGCGCGGCATCGACGTCGGCAGCAAGTCCGAGATCCACAAGCTGCTGCGCGAACTGGCGGCGCAGGGCTACGCCGTGATGGTCATCAGTTCGGAGATGCCCGAGGTGCTGCATGTCTCCGACCGGATCGTGGCGATGTATTCGGGCCGGGTCATGCGCACCTTCACTGCCGGCGAGGTGACCGAGAACTCGCTGATCCAGGCGATTTCGGGGATCTGAGCCGATGCGGGCCGCCGGAGGGGCCGGCCCTCCGGCGGCCGCGTGAGCAGCGTTCGGATCAGCCCGTATCGCCGCGCCTTGTTGCGCAGGAAGGGCAGGCCGGTCTCCATGACCTCGGCTTCGGCGGAGGCGACCGGCCGCCAGACCGAAAGGGTGCAGGCGATCTCCGGCGGCCTGTTGACGAAGCTCTCCAGCGCCAGCCCGCCCTTGAAGCCGATCGCCCGCAGGGTCGCGAACACCTCGTCCCATTGCACGGCGCACGCGCCCGTCGCGCCGCGATGGGATTCGGAGAGGGCGAGGTAGCGCAGGTGCTTGCGGGCGTCGAGAATCCCCCGGGCGACGCCGTTTTCCCCGATGTTCATGCGGTAGGTGTCGAGGTGCGCGAACAGGTTTTCCCCGCCGATGCGCGCGATCATCGCCGCCGCCCCGCGACCGGTGGTGATGAGGTGGGACCCGTAGCGGTTGAGCGGTTCGATCCCCGGCGACAGGCCGAGGGGTTTCGCGTGCGCCGCCGCCGCCATCAGGGCGCGGGCGACGTTGTCGAGGTCGCGGGCGGTTGGCGGCTGGCCGGTCCGCTCGCCGATCCCGCCATAGACCACCCCCGACAGCGCCTCCGCCCCGCTCGCGGCGGCGGTGGCGCGGATCGGCCATGTGCCCGAGGACCGGCTGACCGAAGGGCTGTTTCTCACCCGGTCGATCCGGCGCAACGACGCCGTGGCGCGGCTCGGCGCCCGCAGGCTTGGGGTGATCGTGATCTCCGACGACCTGCCCGAGCTGCTGGCCGCCTGTCACCGCATTCTGGTGAGGAAGGCGGGCCGGATCGTCCACGAGATCGAGGGCGGCTCGGTTTCCGAAGACGATCTTGCGCAAAAGCCGGCCTCATGACCGCGCTCCTCGCCCGCAACGAAACCCTCGTCGCCGCCGTCATCGCGCTGTTCTGCATCGTGGCGCCGGTCTCGGACCCGAATTTCCTCACCGTCACGACCCCGGGCGACCTGCTGCGGGCCTCGATCGTGCTCGGAATCCTCGCCATCGGCGCGATGCTCGTGCTGATCTTGGGAAGGCATCGACGTGAGTTTCACCGCCGTCGCGATCTCGGCGATGTACATAGCCACCAAGGCTGCGCTGGCCTTCTGGCCCGGCAGGCCGTGGTGGCGCATCTTCCCGGCGGCGCTCCTCATCGGCGCCGCGCTCGGCGCGGTCAACGCCCTGTTCATCGCCGGTTTCCGGCTGCCGACGCTGATCGTCGCCCTCGGCACGTTCTCGGCGTTTCGCGGTTTCCTGCCGACCTTCGTCGGCTCGGAGCGGATTTCGGCGCCGCCGCCGGACATGCGCGCCTTCTCGCGCATGATGATCGCGTTTGCTCCTGTTCGCGGCGCTCGCGTCGGGGCTGCATGTCCTGCTCAGCCGCACCGGGTTCGGCCTGCGGGTGACGATGTGCGGGGCGAACCCGCTCGCCGCCCTGTTCGCGGCGATCGACATCGGCCGGCTGCTGCGGCAGGTGTCGCATTTCGCCCGCGAGCTGATCTGGGGCGCGCTGCTGCTGTTCGTGGTGGTGATCAACGTGACCGACTGGGCGGCCCTGCGCCGCCGTTGGCGGGGATAGATCAGCGGCGGGCGTGACGCCGTCAAGACGCGATCACCCGGCCTGCGCCGGGCGGCGCCGGGTCCCCCTATTAACCCTGTTGACAAAGAGGTGATTCGGCGTGATCGTTCCTCAACTGGACGTTGGTGTGGACAATTTGCTTTCGCAATATCAGATAATTTGCATGAGTAGTTTGTTTTTCGTTGTTTTGTTTTCGGCTCGTCACGCGTTCGTCACTGAACTGGATACTTCGCAGTCACCCCTTATTTGCAGGGAGGTTGACGATGACCAGCAGACGCGATTTTCTTCGCTTCTCGACCGGAATTGGCGCCGCCTCGATCGGCGGCGCGGCGCTTGGCCAGGATGCCGTGTATCGCGAGATGCAGCGGCGCCTCGGCTATCTCGCCGCGCCGGACGGCTCGCCGCCCGATCTGCTCGCGCATCCCAGCCCGCCGGTCGATCCGTGGCTGACCGTGCCGCTGGAGGAGCTGCGGCCGCCGGTGGCCAGGCCGCTTTTCCGCATGGACGGGCCGGTGACGGCGGCGGAGGCGCTGGCGCTCGGGTTTTCGGCGGCGGAGGCGGCGACGGCCGTTGAGGACCTTGCCGAAGCCGTTTGGCTGCGCCTGTTCGCCCACCGCTTCGGGGCGGCGGCCGCCGCGCTTGCCGCCGACGGGTTCCGCATCCCCTTCGCGGCGGCTTCAGGCTGGACCGTGCGCGGCGACCGCGTGGCGGGGGATCGGGTCCGGATCGACATCGGCGAGCCGCCCGACCCATCGGCGCACCAGCGGTTCCGCGAGTTTCGCCCGCGCGCCTTCTATATCAACCGCGAGGCGGAGTTCCTGTGGCGGTTCCATCCCCAGTATGGCGACGAGAGCAGCAGCTGGGGCTATCACAACATCTATTTCGACGCGGAGGCGGGCGACTACGCCGCGACCCGGCCCTGCTCGCCGGGGACCACGTTCAAGGCGCGCTATGGCGAGCCGATCATCGTGCGCCGGATCAACGACCTGCCGGAGATCGGCAATCAGCCCGGACATTCGAAGCTGCGCTTCGCGCTGCCGTCGAGCACCTCGCACCTGCACAACGCGCACACCGCCAGCGAGAGCGACGGCTACCCCAACGACTGGCTGAACCCCGGCGAATACTGGGATCACCATTACGCCAACTTTCCGTCCGGGTTCGACGACCGGGAGAAGCTCTCGACGCTGTGGTATCACGACCACCGGATGGACTTCACCGCGACGAATGTCTACGCCGGTCTCGACGGGTTTTATCTGCTGTTCGACGAACGGGCGGAGAACGGGGCGGCGCCCGACACCGGCGATCACGACGACGAGACCATCGGCTGGCGGCTGCCGTCGGGCGACCACGACATCCCGCTGATCTTTCACGACCTTCTGTTCGCGCAGGAGATCGCGGCGCACGGCCCCGACGGCGCGCCGCTGACGGGGCGCGACGGCGCGCCGCTGCGCGTCGCCAATCCGGTCAGCCCGGCGCAGACCACGCGCTGGACCTTCGACAGCGCGCAGGACTGGGACGCGCTGGAGCCGGGCGACACGCGGGGCAGGGCGCTCGCCGAAGGCGGGCCGCGCCGGGCGATCCGGCATCGCGGCTTTCCTGCGGGGGATGCGCCCGGCGTGGCGGCGGGCCGCTATCAGCCCTCGCCCGAGGTGGTGTTCGACGGCTTCAACATCGACGGCGTGATCGGCGACCGCTGGTCGGTCAACCGCCGGGTGCAGCCGAGGCTGAAGGTCAAGCCGCGCAAGTACCGGCTGCGGCTGCTGAACGGCGGCCCGTCGCGGTTCTATGAATTCTCGCTGCACGCGACAAACGTCTCGGACGACTACCGCAACGTGTTCGGCGACGACGCCCCGTCCGAGACCACCCGCACCCAGCGCCAGATGCTGGTGATCACCGGCGACGGCAATTTCCAGCCCAACCCGGTGATCGTGGACAGCGTCTATGTGGGCGTGGCGCAGCGCGTCGATGTGATCGTCGATTTCGCCGCCTTCGGGCCGGGGGCGCATGTCTGCCTGGTCAACACGCTGGAGCAGGAGAACGGGCGCGGCCCCACCGAACGCAGCATCAACAGCCGAGACTATTACGCTTCGGACGAGGATTTCTTCAAGGCCAACGGCCAGATCCTGTTCGAGGTCGAGGATGAAGCGGTCGCCGACGACAGCCGCTTTCCGCTGTTCTTCCGCGACCTGCCGCCGGTGGATTTCTCGGAGGTGAAGCGCGAGCGGCTGTGGGAGTTCGACTACGACGGCGGACTGTGGACCATCAACGGCGACATCTACGACCCCAACCGCATCGACGCGGGCATCGAGCAGGACAGCGCCGAGATCTGGACCTTCCGCAACGGCGGCAGCGGCTGGCACCATCCCATCCACAGCCATTTCACCGAGTTCATCATCCTGGAGCTGGACGGCAAGCCGTTCAGCCAGGGGGCGATCCAGTCGCAGCTCGAACCGCCGCCGACGACGACGCCGGATGAAATGCGGGTGATGGGTTTCGAGGCCGCCCCCGCCGAAACCGTCGAACCGGCCATGCGCCCCGAGCCGGTGACCGGCTTCTCGACCAGCGCGGCGCTGCGCGCGGCGTTCCGCACGCCCGCCGATCCCGATGCGCTGAACGCCGCGCTCGACGCGATGCTGGCCGCGCCGGCGACCCGCGACGCAGCCGTCGGCGCGGTGTTCGACGGCGTCGCCGCCGAGGCGTATCGCGAACGGATGCGACCGGTCATCGAGCGGCGCCATCCCGCCGACGCCGAGAGCCGTCTCGACGCCAGCCTCGCCGCCGCACGCGACGCGGTGATCGCCGCCTTCGGCAAGTTCAAGACCGTCGAGGCGGTGGACGACGTGCTGCGCCCGCTGGTCGCCGCTGCGGCGCAGAGGGTGAAGTTCCGCGCCGTGACCGATTTTTACGCCTTCACCTCGGTGCTGAAGGCGGTGGGCCTCAGCAGCCCCGAACTGCCCGAGCCGCGCCGCTTTCTCGGCGGGCCGCGCCGCGATGTGGCGCTGCTCAGGCCCAACACCGAGGTCACGGTGTTCATGCGCTGGAAGGATTTCATGGGCCGCCACGTCATGCACTGCCACAACGTGGTGCATGAGGATCATGCGATGATGATCCGCTGGGACATCGTGCCGCGCGGCCAGGGCTTTGACCGCCCGCGCCCGGCCGACGCGGTCGCCGCCATCGGCGACGCGGTCTCGCCGCACCGGCGCAAGCATATCGAGGTGCACCCGCCCGGCGGCGCGCATCAGCCCGACGACAGCTGACCCGCCGTCCCGGAAGAAAGGAGTGGAGCGATGGACATCGACCCGCGTTTCGCATGGTCGCCGGAGGGCGCTTCGCGGCTGAACCGCCGCGCCATCCCCGACATTCCCGTGACCGATCAGGACGGCCGCCGCCTGAACTTCTACACCGATCTGGCGCGCGGGCGGCTGCTGATGATCGCCTTCACCTCGATCGGGCATGACGCCCATTATCCCTGCACGCCCAGGCTGGCGCAGGTGCGGGCGCATCTGGATCGCGGCCCGGCGGCGATGGCCGAACTCTACACCATCACGCTCGACCCGGTGAAGGACGACGCCGCCGCGTGGTCGGCCTACGCGCGCGCCGCCGGCGCGGGGCGGGGATGGCGGTTCCTGCGCGCCTCGGCCGACGACGTCGAGGCGCTGCGCGGCGCGCTGTTCGTCCACCGCGCCCGCGACGAGAACGCGGCGCGCGTGATGCGGCGGCGCGACGCCATCCTGGGGCTGCGGCCCGAGCGGGCGGTGATGGACTGCTCGCTGGGCCTTTTACGCTATGGCGACGAGGGCCGCGACATCTGGGGCGGCGCGCCGGTGCGCGCCGACGCGCGCGCGATCGCCGACCGGCTGGAGTGGCTGGTCTCGGCCTGCGCGTCGCGCCCCGCAGGCCGCAGGCGCGCCGGGCCTGCGGCGCAGATCGTGGCGTGAGGGAGGACACGATGCGCAGAACCGCAATTTCGATGTTCGCGCTCGGCGCGGCGCTGGCCGCCGCCGGCGGCGCCTCGGCGCAGACCACCGCTGAGGTGATCGCCGCCGCCGGGGCGAAGCAGACCTGCCCGGCCGGGGTGTTCCAGCCCGATCCGCCGATCTTTCGCGCGCAAGGCAGGATTTTCGACTTCGCCGGTCTCGACGCCGCGTTGAAGCAGGCGGTCGAGGATTTCGGCTCGATCCCGGCGTTCGCGGATTTCTCCGACAACCCGATGGTGCTGCCGCCCGGCGATCCGGTCGCGCGCTACCTGAACCCCAACCATCCCCGGTTTCAGCCCAACACGCCGCTGGCCGACTGGCGGCGGGTGCGCTGCGCGCCGACGCCGGCGGCCGAGGGCGAGCGGCTGCCGCGCCAGTGGGTGCGCCGCGACGACACGCCCGACGAAGCCCGGCGCGCCTTCGCCGCCGCCTATCTGCCCACGCTGCCGAAGATCACCCCGCCCGACGCGATCCGGGTGAGCTATGTGCGCACCGGCGCCAGCCTGTTTCCCGGCGAGGCCGACATCGACGGCGACGGCGCCCCGGAGACGGTGGACAGCTTCGCCAATCCGCCCGGCACCAACCTGCTGCCGACCGTCTACGCCAACCTGCGCGACGGCGGCGGGGTCGAGATCGCCAACACGCTGTCCTCGACCAAGGAGGCCCCTTACGCGCTGCACGACGGCAAGCCGAAGGTGACGCTGATAAACCCGCTCTCGCCGATCGACGACCTGCGCTATATCCTTGAGACGCTGGGCGAGGTGGTGCTGGGGACGCCCTATCGCAGCCTGCTCGCCGACCCCGACAATCTGACGCTCGACGCCCTGAACGCGGCGGCGGAGGGCGCGGGGGAGCGGCTGCGCGACCAGTCGCGGCTGGTGGAGCGGCAGGCGCGCTGGGCGCTCAACATGATCGAAGGCCATGACGGCGCGCTGTCGGCCATCCCGGAAGACCGCGCCTATCGCGGCTTCGGGCTGCTGAACCACTCCGGCCATCACCGGGTCAACCGGGTGATGCCGGTCCATGACGCCAGCGGCGCCGTGATCGGCGGCGAGGCCGTGGTGCGCCAGCTGTGGTATGGCGGGCGCATCCAGTCCGACACGATGTATTTCGACTTCGGCTGGGACCGGAAAGGACCGCCGGTCGAATACGTCAATTGCGGCGGCCCCGGTCAGCCCAGCGCGCAGGCGTGCGCCGACGCCGCGCCGGTCCCGCCCGAACTGCCCTGGACCATCCGCTACGAGATCAGCGTGCTGGCGCGCGGCAACGACGATTTCTCGCCGATGACGATGCAATTCGACTGTCCGTGGCGGCTGGCGGTGGGCGGCAGGGTGATCGTCGGCCACGCGCCGGGCGAGACCGTCACCTGCCCCGGCGCCGACGCGGAGACGGCGGTGAAGCGGGGGGCGGCGCACCTCGCCTACACCGACGGGCGGGGCGGCGGTGGCCGGATCGACCTGCTCACCGGCTGGCCGCGGGTGAGCTGGATGGGCGGGCCGCTGCAGGCCGCCTTCGACCAGAGCTTCTTTCCCATGGAGGACGGCACGCGCGTCTCGCTCGGCATCCGCATGGCGCCGCCGCAGTATTACAACCTCACCTACACCTGGGGCTGGCGCAAGCACGCGCCGCGGGCGCAGGCGGTGGAGAACGCGCACAAGGTCGTGCCGCCGCCGCTGCCGTTCGTGGACCGTCTGGCGCAGCGCATGGGGATGCCGCAGAATTCGCTCAACATGGCCTGCCATCCGCTGTCGGCGGGGATCGTCGAGCATGAGCGCTGGGCGTTCAACGGCTTTCCGCCGGGCGACGCCAACCCGCCGGGGCTGGCCGCTCCGGCCGATCCGGCGGTCGCGATGACATGCCTGGAGGCGCTGCGCGACATGGTCGCCATGCCCGGCGTCACCCCCGAGCAGGCGGGCGCGGTGCGGCGGCGGCTGCTGAGCGTGCTCTACCCCGCCGCCGAAAACCCGATCGACAAGATCGGCGACCTCGCCCCCGCCAAGCGGATGTGGCGCGCGTTCGGCGCGATCCGCGCCGCGGCGCAGGCGCCGCAGGATACGGCGGACACGGTCTGGCTGACGCTGCTGCTCGACGCCCGCGACGCCTATCTCGACTGGCTGCACCGCACCCGGCTGCCCGGCGGCGTCGTCCCCGACCCCGAGAGCGACGTGACGCTGCTGTTCGTCAACAACACCATCTACGGCCAGATCACCGCCGGCGGCTATGTGTCGATGCCGAACTGGCGGCGGCGCGGCGATCTGGTGCGGGTGACGCTGATCAACGGCGACTATTTCCCGCACGGCTATCTCAACGTCGATTTCGGCGGCGCGCGCGGCTGGGAGAACACGTTCAAATCGACCGTCAAGACCGCCGGTTCCGGGCCGTGGTTCACCTTCGGGCGCTTTCACGCCCGCTTCAACACCGTGCCGGGAACCATCGTGGTCGACATGGCGCGGGCGGGCGATGAGCGGCGCCCCGCGGCGGAAGGGGGCGCGCCCAGAACCGTCACGCCGGGCGTGCACCGGGTGATGCTGAAGATGAACTTCGAGCCGTCGCCAAGGTTGCGGATGTATCAGTTCGATCCGCTGCATCACGACGTCGCCATCTATTCGGTGCACTGACCATGAGCGAGACAACGGATCGCCGCGCCGTTCTCGCCGGGCTGGCCGCGCTCGCCGCAGCGCAGTCGCCGCTGCGGGCGGCGGCGCAGGCCGCCCATCATCACGGCCACGGCGGGCCGGTCTCCGCGCACGGCGACGAGATCGACCTCAGCCCGGCCTCGCGCACGCGCGCCTGGCATGTCGCCCCGCACGCGGCGCTGGTGGATCACCGGGGCGTCGCGTTCGACCCGGCGGCGGCGCTGGCGCGCCCCGGTCCGGTGGCGCTGAATTTCATCTTCACCACATGCCCCGGCGTGTGCCCGATGCTGTCGGCGATCATGGCGGCGCTGGCCGACGCGCTCGGCCCCGATCTGGCGCGGGCGCGGCTGTGGTCGGTCACGCTCGACCCCGACACCGACACGCCCGAGGTGCTGGCCGATTACGCCGCGCTGTGGGACGCGCCGCCCGAGTGGCGCTTCTTGACCGGCGCGCCTGCGGCGGTGAACGCCGTGCGCGGCGCGTTCGGCGCGCTCGACGACAACAAGATGGCGCATCGCGCGCTGACGCTGGTGCGCCTCGACGGCGATCTGTGGGCGCGCCATGAGGGGCCTGTGGCGCCGGAGACGCTCGCCGCCGAGATGCGCGCCGCCCTCGCCTCGGGATGAGCGCCGGGCGCGGCGTGGCGCTGCTGCTCGCCTGTCTCGCGGCGGGGCGGGCGGCGCCCGGCGACGGTCCCGCCGATGTAATGGCGCGCGGCGCCGCGATCTATCACGAGGGCGCGGGGCTGTCGGCGACCATCGCGGGCGGCGCGCCGCTGCCCGCGCCGCTGGCCGCCTGTGTGCGCTGTCACCGGCCGAGCGGCCATGGCGTCAGCGAGGGCGACGCCCGCGCGCCCGCACTCGCCGCGCCGGTGCTGTTCGCGCCGCTGGCGCCGCGCCGCGACATCCTGCTGCGCGATCTTTATCAGGAGCGCTATGGCGCGCTGGCCAAGGCGCAGGCGCGCACGCCGCGCGCGCGTCCGGCCTATCGCGGCGCCGACGATCTTGGCCGCGCGCTGCGCGCGGGGGTGGACCCCGGCGGCGCGGCGCTGTCGCCCGCCATGCCGCGCTATGCGATCTCGGACGCCGATCTGGCGGCGCTCACCGTCTGGCTGCGCGGCCTCGGCGCCGCGCCCGACCCCGGCTGGGGCGCGCGGACTGTGCGCTTCGCCACGGTGATCGCGCCGGACGCGCCGCCGGGGCAGGCGGCGGCCACGCTGGCGGTGATCGAGGCCTATGTCGCGCGCCATAACCGCGAAATCGCGCGGGAGCGCGCGCGCCCCGGCTTTTCGCCCGGCTACAAGGGCGAATATCTGGCGGCGCGGCGCGACTGGGCGGTGGACGTCTGGCGGCTGCAGGGGCCGCCCGAAGGCTGGGGCGCGCAGCTTGCGGCGGCCTATGCCGCCGCGCCGCCCTTCGCCCTGCTGGGCGGGGTGGTTCCCGGCGACTGGGCGCCGGTCGGCGCGTTCTGCGACGCGGTGGCGCTGCCCTGCCTGTTTCCGCAGACAGGATTTCCCGGCGCCGACCCCCGCCCAGGCGCCGGGCGCTGGACGCTGCACCTGTCCGCCGGTCTGCCCGGCGAGGCGGCGCTGCTCGCCGGGGCGCTGGCGGCGGAGGGGCTGACGCGGGTGGAGATCGCGGCGGGCGCGGGCGCCGGGGCGCAGCGGCTGGCGGCGCTGCTCGCGACGACGCCGGGGGTCTCGACCGCGCCGCCGTTCCAGGCGCGCGCGCTGATCATGGCGGCGGACGAGGCGCGCGCGGCGCTGGCGGCGGCGGACGGCGCGCCGGCGCCGTCCTTCGCCGCAGGCGGGCTGATCGCGGCGCCCGACGGCGGCCTTGCGCCCGACCTCGCCTGCGCGCTGCGTGTCGCCTGGACCTTCGCCGACCCTGGCCGGCCCGACGCGCAACGGCTGCGCGCGCGCAAATGGCTGCGCGCGCGGCGCGTCGATGATCCGGCGTGGGAGCGCGCCCAGCTTGAGACGCTGCTGGCGCTGGATGCGGCGGAACATGCGGTCATCCGGCTGGTGGACCGGCCGTCACGCGCGTTCTTCGTCGAGGCGGTCGAGCATCTCGCCGAGAGCGGGATCGACCCCGGCGTGTATCGCCGCTTCAGTCTCGGCCCCGGCCAGCGGGTGGCGGCGCGCGGCGCGCGGATGCTGACCCCCGGACAGGACTGCGCGGCGCGCTGAGCGCGGACCGGCGCGCGGGAGCGCAACGCGCGTCGCCATCAGGGTTCGACCGCCTGACGCATCGGCCGCGCATTCCCGGAAACACCGCGCGCCCGTGACACCGCCGCGCGGCGCGCGGGGACGATCTTGCGACGACGCGTCTCGCCTTTCGTTTGCCGCGCCGCGCGCGCCGCGCCATTGTGGCGGCGGGGAAGCAGCCGGAATGCGCCATGCGTCTGTCCAAGCACGATCGCCGCCGCCGCATCGTCGCGGAGCTTGAGCAGGCGCCGGCGCTGAGGGTGGGCGAACTCGCCTTGTTGCTTTCGGTCTCCACCGAGACCATCCGGCGCGATCTGGAGGGTCTTGTCGCCGACGGCGCGTTGAGCCGCACCTACGGCGGCGCGGTGCGCAGCGCCCCCGCCGAACCCGGCGTGAACGAGCGCCACGGCCTGCTGGTGGCGGAGCGCCAGCGCATCGCGCGCGCCGCCATGCCGCTGCTGGCGGGGGCGCGGCTGCTGCTGATCGGATCGGGCGCCACCACCACCCACGTGGCGCGGCGCATCGCGGTCGAGATGAACGGCGTCACCGTGATCACCCACGCCTTCGGCGTGGCCACGGTGCTGTCGCTGAACCCCACGATCGAAGTGATCATGGCGCCGGGGCGCTATCACAGCGGCGAAGGCGCGCTGCACGGTGCGCAGACGCTGCGGTTTCTTGAGGATTTCACCGCCGACTGGGCGATTCTTGGGGCCAGCGGCGTGACGGCGGAGGGGCCGTCCGACGCGCTGATCGAGATGGCGGCGGTCTATGGCGCCATGGCGCGGCGCAGCCGCAGGCGCATGGTGGTCGCCGACCACGCCAAGCACGACGCGCTGTTTGCGGCGCGCTACACCCCCTGGGCGGCGGTGGACGCGCTGGTGACCGATCGCGCGCCGCAGGGCCCGCTCGCCCGCGCGCTGACCGGGGCCGATGTGGCCGTCAGGCTGGCGTGAGTGGCATGGCCGTCAGCACGGCGGCCAGCGCGTCGAGGAAGAACCCCGCTTCGTCGTCGCTCAGGCTGAGCGGCGGGCGGATTTTCAGCGTCTCGCCATAGCGGCCCGCCGCGCCGATCAGCACCCGGCGCGCGCGCAGGCCGTCGATCAGGCGGCGCACCAGCGCGGGCGCGTCCGGCCCCGCCATCTCGACGCCGAGAAACAGCCCTGCGCCGCGCACCTCGGCGATGCGCGCGTCGCGCGCGGCCAGCGCGTCCAGGCCCGCCCGGATCTGGGCGCCGCGCGTCGCGGCGTTGGCGATCATGCCCTCGTCCTCGATCGCGTCGAGCACCGCCAGCCCCGCCGCCGCCGCCACCGGATTTGCGCCGAAGGTGTTGAAATAGCCGGTGTCCTCGCAGAACCGCGCCAGCAGGTCGGGCCGCGTCGCCATGCCCGCCACCGGATAGCCATTGCCCATCGGCTTGCCCATGGTCACCACGTCGGGGCGCACGCCGTGCCGGGCGAAGCCCCACATGCCCGCGCCGGTGCGCCCGAAGCCGGGTTGCACCTCGTCGGCGATATAGATCCCGCCCGCCGCGCGCGCCGCCGCGACGGCGGGGCGCAGAAAGCCCGGCGGATCGGCGTGCACGCCGTCGCTGGAGAAGATCGAGTCGCAGATGAAACCCGCAAGCCCGAAACCGTCGGCCGCCAGCGCCGCCGCCGCCGCCGTGACCGCCGCCGCGAATCCGCCCGCGACATCATCGCCATAGGCCGACCGCCCCGGCGCCGGGACCAGCCGCGCATGCGCCGGGCGGTCGCCGCGCCGCCACGAGGACGGCGAGATCTCGGTCACCGCCAGCGTGTTGCCGTGATAGGCGGCCTCGGTGACGATGAAGCCGCGCCGCCCGGTGGCCTTCATCGCCACCCGCATCGCCAGATCGTTGGCCTCGCTGCCCGAGCAGCACAGCAGCACGTTCGACAGATCGGGCGGCAGCAGCGCCTTCAGCCGCTCCAGATAGGTCTCGACCGTCGCGTGCAGGTAGCGGCTGTTGACGTTGATCTCCGCCGTCTGCGCCGCCATCGCCGCCACCACGCGCGGGTGGCAATGGCCCACCGACAGCACGTTGTTGTAGCAGTCGAGATAGCGCGTTCCGTCGGCGGCCTCCATCCACGCGCCGCGCCCGCGCACCATCTGGATCGGCCGGTCGTAGAACAGCACCGAAGCCGCGCCGAAGTTGGCCAGCCTGCGCGCCAGCAGCGGGTCGTCGCCCGCGCCGCCGCGATAGGCGTTCATGTCGAGAATGGGCCTCGGGGTCGCCGCCATCGCATCGCGCCTTTCCGGTTGCCGCGCTCAGGCGGCGGTGAGGTAGCGTTCCGCCAGCGTCACCGTGCCCTCGGTGTAGGCGCTCAGACCGGCGTCCTGCGCCGTCGGGGTCTCGGCGTGGCTGGCGATCCAGGCGGTGAGCATCATGCGCCGCAGCATCACGAAGGCGGGGATCATCGCGGCGTCCTCGTCGGACAGCGGGGCCGTGCGGCGATAGCCCTCGACCCAGGCGGCGGCGAGATCGGGGATCCAGGGTTCGTGTTCCAGAAAGCTGACGGCGGCGGCGAAGTCATAGACGAACCAGCCAAAGCCGCAGTCGTCGAAGTCGATCACGCCCAGCCGGTCGTCCTCGGCCAGCAGGTTCGCCAGCCGCAGGTCGGCGTGGATCAGGCCGAACCGCTCGCGGCCCGCGCCATAGGCGTCCAGCCGGTCGCGCAGGCCCGCCGCGCAGCGCTCAAGGATCGCGGCGCCCTCGGGCCGCAGGCCGAGGCTCGCCCGCCAGTCGCCCCAATGCGGCGCGGCGCCGATGGTGGTCTCGAAATCCCAGGTCTTGCGCGCAAAGCCCGGCGGCGGCGTCCAGCGGCGCGCATGGCCATGCAGCCGCGCGCTGATCTCGCCCAGGCGCCCGAACCCCGCCGCCAGACCGGCGCCCGCGTCGGGTTCGCGCCCGGACATGAAGGCGAAGGCGGCGACATGGCGCTGGGCGCCGTCATGGTCGAACGCCGCCAGCCGCGCGCCCTGCGCGGTGCGCAAGGGCTCGGGCGTCGCCACCACGCCGTCGGCGCGCAGCGCCTCGATCCACGCCAGTTCCGACTCGATCTCGGTGCGGTCGTGATAGCCGGGCCGGTGGACGCGCAGGATCAGCGGCGCGTCGCGCGCGGGGTCGTCGGCGCGGAAGGTGGCGTTCTCCGAGATGGTCAGCAGGCGCACGGTCGTCTGCGGCGACACCCCCCACTGCGGCGCGACGCTCTGCGCGCCCCGGTGCAACGCGGTGAGGAAACTGTCGTCATAGAGACTCGCCATCGCCTTCCCCTGCTCAATCTTGTGGCAAGTTAGTCGAGACTTGTGGGATTCACAACTTTTTTGACTTGCGCGCAGGGCGATTCGGGGAAAACATCGTGTCAAAATGGCGCATCCCGCAGGGCGCGCATCCGACAGGGAAAGGGCATCGACATGACGCTGACGCGCAGAGGGTTCACCACGGGCGCCGGGGCGCTGGCGGGACTGGCGGCTTCGGGGCTGAAACCCGGCGCCGCCCATGCCCAGCGCGCCGACCGCATGAACATCCTGTGCTGGGAGGGCTATAACAGCGACGACGTGCTGGGGCCGTTCCGCCGCCTGAACCCCGGCGCGACGGTGCGCGCCGAAAGCGGCACGTCGGACCCCGACATGGTCAACCGGCTGCGCGCGGGCGAAGTGAACGTGTGGGATCTGATCAACCTCAACCAGCCGTTCGCGCGCCAGCAACTCTACCCCGCCGGGCTGATCAGGCCGCTCGACAAGGCGCGCTTTCTGCCGTTCTTCGAGCGGATGGGGGCGTTCTCGGAGTATCCGCTCGCCTTCGCCGACAACGGCGACCTGCTGGGGATGCCGCAGCGCTATGGCCCGTTCAGCTTCGTGGTCAACACCGACAAGATCAGCCGCGCCATGGCCGAGGATCAGGGCTGGAAACTGTTTCTCGATCCGGCGATGGCGGGGCGCTATGGCGTGCTGACCTATGACAACTGGAACGTGATCCACCTGTGCATCGCCGCCGATCTCGACCCGTTCAAGCCGCTGAGCGACGACCAGAAGGCGCTGTTCAAGGCCGTGGCGGAGCAGGTGCTCGGCGGGGCGCGGCTGCTGACCGACGATCTGGCGGCGATGAACACCGCGATGATCAACGGCGAGATCGACGCCTACTTCACCGGCGGCACGTATACATCCAGCCCGGCGCGGCTCGACGGCTTCGCCAACGTGCGCGCGGTGACGCCCAACAGCGGGCCGATCGACGGCAAGGGCGGCGTGGTCTGGGTCGAGCTGACCTCCGCCGTCGCCAACCCCGACCCCTCGTCGCTGGCCGAGGACTTCCTCGCCTTCGTCCAGCAGCCCGAGATCTGCAAGGTGGTGGCCTTCGCCGAAGGCACCTACAACCCGGTGACGCAGATGGCCGACCCGGAGGTGTTCGCGAAGTTCAGCCCCGAGGAGCTGGACGCGATCCAGTGGGACAGCCACGACGAGGAGCTGGCGCGCTCGGTCGAGTTCGGCGTGGTGGCCGACGAGGCGGAGCTGACCGCGATCTACCTCGCGGCGCGGCGTGGCTGACGGCGCGGCGGCGAAAGCCTGGCCTGTGCCTGCGCCGGACGCCGCCCGCGCGCCGATCCTGGAGGTCGCCGGGCTGCTGAAGCGGTTCGGCGACTTCACCGCGCTGCATTCGGTCGATCTGAAGGTGCGCGAGGGCGAGTTCCTGACCATCGTCGGCCCGTCGGGCAGCGGCAAGACCACGCTGATCCGGCTGCTGGCGGGGCTGGAGGCGCCGACCGACGGCGCCATCCTGCTGCGCGGCGCGCGCATCGAGCGCAGGCCCGCCAACCAGCGGCCGACCTGCATGGTGTTCCAGTCGCTGGCGCTGTTTCCCCATCGCAGCGTCGCCGAGAACATCGCCTTTCCGCTCAAGATACGCGGCGTTTCCCGCGCCGCCCGCCGGGCGCGCGCGCTCGAATTGCTCGACCTGCTGCGTCTGCCGCAAAGCTATGCCGACAAGCGCATTCAGGACTGCTCGGGCGGCGAGCGGCAGCGGGTGGCGCTGGCCCGCGCGCTGGCCTTCGACCCCGAAATCCTGTTCTTCGACGAGCCGCTGTCCGCGCTCGACTATCGCCTGCGCAAGACGCTGGAGATGGAGCTGAAGGACCTGCACCAGCGCACCGGCAAGACCTTTGTCTATATCACCCACAGCCTTGAAGAGGCGATGGTGATGTCGGACCGCATCGCGATCATGCGCGCCGGCCGCTTCGAGCAGATCGGCGCGGCGGACGAAATCTACGCCCGCCCGGTCAGCCGCTTCGTGGCCGAGTTCATGGGCGAGGTGAATCTTTTTACGCTGGAGGGGCGCGCGGGCGGCCTCGACGCGGGGCCCCTGCAGATCGCCGACGGCGTGTCTGCGCGGCTGGGGCTGGCGGCGGGACGCCGCGCCACGATGATGATCCGCCCCGAGGGCGTGGCGGTGCTCGGGCCGGGCGAGACCGCCGAGATCATGCTGGAGGGGCGGTTTCACGACACCTATGTGCTCGGCTCGCGCATCCAGCAGCGCATCGACCTCGACGACGGCCGCTTCGCCACCGTCGAGACGCTGCGCGAGGGCCGCATCGACGCCGCCCCCGGCGCGCCGGTGCGGCTCGGCTGGCCGCTGGCGCGCACGCACATCATCGCGGAGGGCTGAGGGCGATGGGCGGAGCGGAGCACCGTCTGGGGCTGCTGGCCGCCGCGCCGCTGGCGCTGGTGCTGGGGCTTGGGTTTCTGGCGCCGCTGGCGATCGTGGCGGCGTTCTCCACCATGCCCGAGCGGGTGTTCGACCTCGGCCATGCGCCGGATTTCTCGGGCTATGCCGAGATGATCCGGCAGGGCTACTGGCGCTCGCTGCTGCGCTCGCTGGCGATGGCGCTGACGGCGACGCTGATCCTGATGGTGCTGTGCTGGCCGCTGGCCTGGGCGATGGCGCGGATCTGGCGGCGGTTCACGCTGGTGATCACCATCGCCGTGGTCCTCAGCCTGTTCGTGTCGGAGAACATCCGCCTGTTCGGCTGGGTGCTGGTGCTGATGAAGGGCGGGCTGATCGACGGCTATCTGCGCCACTGGTTCGGCGTCGGCGTGGACGGGCTGCTCTACAATCCGCCCGTGATCGTGGCCGGGCTGGTCTATGTGTATTTCCCGTTCATGCTGTTTCCGATGGCGCAGGGCATCGCCATGGCGCCCGAGGACGCGCGCGCGGCGGCGATGGACCTCGGCGCCTCGCGCTGGACCGTGCTGCGCGAGATCGACCTGCCGCTGGCGGCGCCGGGGATCATGGTGGGCGCGCTGCTGTGCTTCGTGCTGTCGGCGGGCGCCATCGCCGAGGCGAAGCTGCTGGGCGGGCGCTCGGTGATCTCGATCGGCGACGATGTCGAGACGGCGTTCACCTATGCGCAGAACTGGCCGCTGGGCTCGGCGCTGGCGGTGTCGCTGATCGCGGTGCTGGGCGGACTGGTCGCCATCGGGCTGGCGCGCGTCGATCTCGACCGCATCATGGGGCGGCGATGAGCGCGGACGCGGACCTGACCGGCCCGCGCCGCGGCGCGCGGGCGCTGCTGGCGCTCTATGGCGTCGTCGTGCTGGCGGCGCTGTATCTGCCGCTGCTGGCGGTCGGCTTCGCCTCGGTGTCCAAGGGGCGCTACCTGAGCTTTCCGATCCGCCGCTACGCCTTCGACTGGTATGGCGAGGCGCTGGCCAGCGACACGGTGCGCGAGATCGCGCTCACCTCGCTGAAGGTGGCGCTGATCGTCACCGCGCTGTCGGTGATCATCGGCTTTTTCGGCGCGCTGGCCTTCGCGCGCTATCAATGGAAGGGGCGGCGGGCGTTTCAGAAGCTGGCGCTGCTGCCGATCTTCTTTCCGCAGGCGGTGCTGGGGCTGGCGCTGTTGATGTGGTTCAACGCGCTGGGGATCATCCCGTCGTGGCGGACGGCGGTGGTGGCGCATCTGGTGTGGATCTCGCCGGTGACGACGCTGATCATCGCGATCCGCGCCTACAGCTTCGACCCCGCGCTGGAGGAGGCCGCGCGCGACATGGGCTGCTCGACATGGCGCACCCTGCGCGAGGTGACCGTGCCGCTGCTGGCGCCGGGGATGGTGTCGGCGGGGCTGTTCGCGTTCCTGCTGAGCTGGGGCAATTTTCCGCTGTCGCTGTTCACGCTGGGGGTGGATGCGACGCTGCCGAAATGGCTCTATGCGCGCATGGTCTCGGGCTATACGCCGCTGGTGCCGACGGTGGGGATGCTGAGCGTCGGATTTTCCGCGGGGCTGCTGGCGCTGGGGCTGGCGGCGCTGGGACTGCGCGGGCTGGCGCGGCGCCAGGCGGGGCAAGCCCGGCAGGACATCTGAGCAGCAGCGAAGGGGGGACATCATGCTGACATCCATCGCAGGCCGGGGCGTGATCGTCACCGGCGCCTCCAAGGGCATCGGCAAGGGCATCGCGCGCGTGTTCGCGGCCAGGGGCGCGAAGGTGCTGCTGGCGGCGCGCGGCGCGGCCGATCTCGACGCCGCCGTGGCGGAGATCAGCGCGGCGGGCGGCGACGTGGCCGGCCATGTCTGCGACGTGACCGACTGGGCGGCCGTTCAAGGGCTGGTCGCGAAGGCCGAAAGCCTGTTCGGCGGGCTGGACGTGCTGTGCGCCAACGCCGGGATATTCCCGCAAAAGAAGATCGTCGAGATGGACCCCGCGGACTGGGACCATGTGCTGGCGACCAATCTCAAGAGCAGCTTTCTGTGCGTGAAGGCCGCGATCCCGGCCTTCGAGCGGCGCGGCGGCGGGCGGGTGGTCATCACCTCGTCGATCACCGGGCCGATCACCGGCTATCCGGGCTGGACGCATTACGCCGCCTCCAAGGCCGGCCAGCTCGGCTTTCTGCGCACGGCGGCGATGGAGCTGTCGCGCTACAACGTCACCGTCAACGCGGTGATGCCGGGCAACATCGTCACCGAGGGGCTGGAGGGCCTTGGCGCGGAATATCTGCGCCAG